>DATFPS010000184.1:0-8932 GCA_035264705.1 Nitrososphaeraceae archaeon
ATTGCCAATTCATCAGTTAGGTATTTTTTATAAATAATTTCTCCTAAATTAGGTGATGATGTCATGCGCCTACTGCTTACAGAGGAATTCATAGATTGCTTATTCAGTTTATCTGGCGTATAAAGCATTATAATCTATAACAGATGTAATATATTTATTTAATATAGGTAGTTATTCTATTTGTTAAGAGGAACAACGAACACAAATAGAACTTAATATCTATCAAGATCCGGAGATCAGGCTAATGTGTTAGAGTTATATTCTAATTATAATAGAATATCTTTACCGAGGCAAATTGTACGTTGATATGTGTAACAATCAGACAAACTGTCTCTAGATTATGTGTAATAAAATATGCTATGTGGAAGCAACAACGACAAAATCGCTTTCTAAGATAAAGCTTAAAAAACCCCTAATCTTCTCACACATATACCACAGCATCTGCACGACTCCATCTAGATAGCTTCTGCAAACGAGATATATTCTCTAATATATAATTATAAAGTCAGGAATCATCGATGACCGATTATATTACATCTGATCAAATTAATTAACAAGCCGATTATACTATACTTATATAGAATAATATGCCCCTAACTGCTGACACTGATAATTATCAAAAGGAGATCCATCCAATTGATAATAATGTATACAAATCCTTTACAAGACACAATAAAATTCTTGTGTTATGTATAGATAGGGATGATGATATAGGTTCTAAGGGTAGTATAGAAACTCCCATTGTTGGAAGAGATTGCTGTATAGATGCTGGCGTTCGGCTTGCAATTGAAGATCCTGAAGATTCCGACGTAAATGCTATATTTGCAGCAGTTAAAGCTTATGAAGAACTGTTAAGCAAAGGCTATGATTCAGAAGTTGCTGTAGTGGCAGGGAAATTTAATCGTGGTATCGAAGCTGATGAAAAAATAGGATTAGAAATTGATAGCATTATTAGGAAATATAAGGCAGATGCTGCTGTAATTGTTTCTGATGGCGAAGATGATGAGACCGTAATTCCGATTATACAAACTATATTGCCTATCATGTCTATTCAGAGGATTGTTATAAAACAAAGTAGAAGCGTTGAGTACTCTTATGCCATTCTAGGCAGGTACATTAAAATGCTGGTATTTGATCCCCGGTATTCAAAGTTTTTCTTAGGCGTCCCAGGAGCACTATTTATTGCAACGGGTCTAGCTACTGTGTTAGGCCTGACAAAAGAGGCAATAGCCATTGTCTTGAGTGTACTTGGTAGTGCATTCATAATCCGTGCTTTTGATATAGATAAAGCATTGGGATCACTTGATAGACCGACTCCAAGTGCTTTTATTCGAATATTCTCAATTTTTGCAGGTATCTTAATTATTTTAGTGTCTGTGGCAAATGGATTCTCAAATATACCAACTCGAGAGCTAACTTCGAATATGAGTCCAGCGGAAATAATTACTAATAGAGAAATAGTCGGAAGTTTTGCGCACGGTACTATTACACTACTATGGATAGGTATTGCCACCATACTGTCCGGAACTTTGTTGAGCAATTGGTTCAAAGGGAGTATAAGGATCATGTCAGATATTCTTAGACTAGTAGTTCTTAGCTTGCTTTACATTCCAATTTTGCAGTTCACATCTATATTAACTGAACGCGCTAATCCATTTACTTTGATCTCCTCGCTCCTTATTGGATTGGCCATAACATTGGTGGCTGCGACTTTCTTATTTCAATATTTTAGAAATAGAAAAGGCGGTGAGACTATCAAACATTGATATTGAGATCTATAAGAATGATAATAAAAACAATAAAATCGTCGTTAATCAGTTAAGAATGTACTTCGATGGAGATACAGGATATTCCTAGCAGAGCGCTTGCAGAGACAATCTTTAAACGTAGTGGATTTTACAACCTCTATGAGCGACGACTTGAATCGCAGATCATAAGAAATTCACTTCCAAATCACATTGCGATCATCCTAGACGGAAATAGAAGGTGGGCAAGATACCATTATGCTGGTACCGAAAATGGTCATTTGATGGGTGCAGATAAGGCAGAAGAGCTTTTGAATTGGATCCATGATCTCAGAATTAGGATAACTACTCTCTATGTATTGTCAAATGAGAACTTGGAAAGAAAAGGAGAAGAGATAAATACCATCTATAAATTGTTACAAAATAAATTAGAAAAACTGTACAAGGATTCGAGAATTCATAGGCGCCAAATGAAAATCAAGGCAATAGGAAATGTGGAAATATTGCCCAAGCAGCTTCAGGAGATCCTGAGCAAGTTAGAGCAGGAGACGACCAATTATAATAACATGTTTCTAAATATAGCCGTTGCATATGGAGGACAGAGGGAACTTGTCGATGCCATAAAAAAAATTGCAACGATGACCAAGTCTGGCCAATTAGATATAGACGAAATAGATGAAAATATAATTGAATCTTGCTTGTACACCTCCCATTTGCCTCAGCCAGAACCCGATTTAATATTAAGAACGTCGGGAGAAAAGCGTCTTAGTGGGTTTCTAATATGGCAGAGTGCATATAGTGAATTAGTATTTATGGATGTATTTTGGCCAGAGTTTCGTAAAATTGATCTTATGCGAGCGATTAGGACTTATCAACGCAGAATAAGGCGATATGGAAGATGATTCTCCCTAGCTGTCATGACTGATTTTATTTGAGATCATTTATTAGTTACAAAAATAAAAAAATGACTATAGTATATGCCTGCCCATGGCGATTATAATGAAGATATGCACAAATGGTATTGTAGTTACTGGTTAACCATGGAGGAATGGGAAGATATTCACGATTATGCACCTTCTCCTTTTTTGGATCCAGTTACTGATAAAAATAATCACTTTGAAGGATCAGATAATGATGATGCGAATGAATATAGAAGCGACTAAAGATATGATAAGAATAAAAAGTTAGTCAAAAAAAATTAATGTGAAAGGAATGGTACAAGAAGAACGCTCAGCTGGCGCAATACTATTTTTCTTGGATAGTACAGTAGGCAAAACAGAGTATTTATTATTAAACTATGCCGCTGGTCATTGGGATTTTCCAAAAGGAAATATAGAAAATGGAGAGGATGAAATACAGACAACACGTCGAGAAATACGAGAAGAGACTGGAATCTACGATGTTGAATTCTTCAAAGGTTTTAGAAACAAAATAGAATATTACTATAGGCGTAATAAAACATTAATTCAAAAGGAAGTTATCTTTTTTCTAGCTAGAACAAGCATAAGACAGGTCACATTATCGCACGAACATAATGCTTACAAGTGGCTAGCATATGAGAATGCTTTGGATTTGCTCACTTACAAAAAAGCAAAGAATGTACTTATAGAGGCCAAATTATTTTTAGAAAAAAATTCTCTATAATTCTATATGTTATTCGAAATCTCTCGCTGTATCTGTTTAACTACACCTAAAGGGTCTTTGGACTCGATTATAGAGCGGCCTATAATAAAAAAATTAGTGCCATTATTAGCAGCTTTTGATATGTCGCCTCCCTGTTTACCTATCCCAGGGGAATAGACCGGTAGTTCCTTGTGGCCGGATAATTCATTTAAAATTTTATCCTGCGTGGCGCCAATTATAATGCCGTCGACATTAGATTTAGAGGCATAATCAAAAAATACTTTGTACAGTTGGGTTAATTGGTGACTGCCAGAAATTTGTTTGTTCGTAGTAGTTACGTGGATGCCGAAACCCTCTTCTGCTCCTGGGTGACTCATATAGACCAGAGCAATAATTCCAAAGTTAATCTTATGAGCCTGTTTTGATGCAAATATCAATTCATCTTTTCCCATAAAAGGATTTACTATTACAGCATCAAATTGCATCATTGATAAATATTCTATAGCAATTTTATTGGTGCTTTTGATATCATTTAATTTTAAATCTGCAATAGATACTAAACCATAATGGTGGGCTAGTCTATTTATCTCGGTCATTTCAGAGAGAGAAAGTGGCAATATAAGATGATAATTTATTTTAATTGCACAGATATGATGCTCTAAAAGACTGATTGTTGATTTAATGAATTTTTTTAGATCTTTTCTTGGAGTGATGTCAAGAGCTAAAATAATATGGCTTTTTTTCCGTCTCGAACTCTTAATAATCCTATTACGATATGATTTTGATTTATTCGTTAATTCCCACCAGCGGATGAGTATGCGCTAATCTAATCAATTTGAGGTAAATATATCCATGTTCATCTAACCTACCTGAAAAAGAAGGTTGTTCTATTCTCTGGCTAGAATATCGTAAAAAAGGGTCTTTTGGTTCTTCATCTAAAAGGACATAGTAGAAATAAGATATAGTGTCAGATTCACTTAAACTCATTGTAGCTCCTATTACATGCCTTGCATTATTCTCATTAACAATGGTCTGAGCACCGGCTCTTTCTTTGAAAAGGAACAAAGGTAATGGCGGTTCGTCATATATCGTTTTATAAGCAGCGACTTTTGCAAGACTAGAAAGATCCTTTAATCTTATTGCTAAATAACCTGATTTTTTTTGCACACGCGCTATTTTTGTCAGAGCGGAAGGAAATTTCTCTACATTTATAATTGGAGAATAAACAAAAGAAGGATTGGCTACAAAGTCCACCACTATAACTTCTTCAATCCCTCCGATAACTCTATAAGCAAGATACTGTCCGTCTCGCTGTTGTGGACTATTTACAAAATAAATAACTGGCCTACCATCGATGAAATCAGTCTGGACTGCCAAGATATATTCGTTATTCATCATCAATGAGAATGCTGGTAAAGGTGCGCGTTCTAAAGCACATACTAATCTGCCGAAATCTTTCATATCGGATAATTGTACATAATAGGGATTTTTTATTCGCAATTTACATGATAATTCATTAATGAATGCTATTAAAATCATCCGCAAGCTTAGGTTAACAATTATTTAATGAGATATACCATAACAACAACAATCAAGATTGAGTGACTTCCATGTAGACAGCAAGATCCATTCTTTATTAAATCATGCAATAACAAATCTTAATAGTTATGATTCAAATGACAATAATAACTCCCTGTCACTATGGCGCGCTTATATCGATATAGAATATGCAATCTTAGTTTTGAAATTAAGTTACAATAACGTTGAAACAAATCGACAAGCAAGATTTAAGAAAAGCAATATTAAAAAAATAGCAGGGAGAAAGATATCAATGAAACCAGAAGAAGAAGAAGATAATCATAAAATCAAACGATTGAAATCTGTTCTCCGTCACCTAGATTTTCAAGACAAAAAACTGCTACTTAATGAATTGAGATTTAACAGAGATATACTAAAAAAATTGGTTACAAAAAGGGAGTCTCAATAATATAATATAATATAATATAATATAATATTTTGACATTATATTCTATGCGCGCGCGGATGTTCTCATTCGTCAAATACGACGATCTATTATGTCATTCAATTCTGCGCCTGTTCCTATAAGTATTACCTTTACTCCAGTCTCTGCCTCTATATTCTGAATAAATTTTTTTGCGTTTTCTGATAATTTGTTAAATTCCCTTATACCGCTAGTTTCTGGGAAAATGACATCGAGCTTTGTAATTGCTAGCTGAGTCGCGCTATTCAATCTTATGGCTTTTTTTGCTAAGTTCATATCAAATGGTGAAGATCTTCTCTCTCTGCCTGTTACGCTTCCATATTCGAGCCAACCTCTTTTCTCTGCTTCCTCTCGATTAACCTCATCTTGCAACGGACCGCCTCCAACACGTGTAACATAGGACTTGAATACGACAAGTACCTCATCTACCTTTTTTGGACCGATACCTACGTCGGAACATATTCCTGAGGCAGTCACATCCTTTGACGTTACATATGGATACTCACCGTAATACAGAGATAGAAATGTACCCTGTGTACCTTCAACGATCACATTTTCTTTATTGTCTAAGGCGTAATTAACAGATAAACTCACATCTTCAAGATATAAAGACAGCACATCAATTTCTCGAGCAAGTTTTAGGAGCCGAAAGGCACGATCAGCATTTGCCGGACCTGTTCCACTTCCTGTAGTACCTATAAAGCCTTTAAGATGGCCTTCTTGATTATCTTTTTCTATGTGTTTTTGATCAATTATGCCGCATTGTGTATCGATAAACGTCCTGTCACTTGCATTGAATGTTTCTATTTCTTTCAATAATATCTCTGGATTGATCAAAACACCAGGACCTATCAATAATCGCGTCGAGGGGTTTAACGCGGCACTAGGTAGCATTCTAACCTTGTATATTTTACCTTCATCAACGAATGTATGCCCTGCGTTGGGCCCTACACCGCCTCTAACAGCAATTGAATAATTATCTTTTTTAGCAAGATATGCTATTATTTTTCCCTTGCCTTCATCTCCATAGAATCCTCCAACTATTACAATACATGGCATATAAATCCGTTCTAAGCAGTGGATATTTAATTCTAGTTTTGCTAGAATATCATGTTTATCCTTTGTTTAAGCTTTTATAATGATATATAGGATTTAAACTGTTGTCATTCGATCAAAATGCTTCACGTGACATTCTTCAAATAGTTTCGAATCTTCCGGACTTCTTAAGAAAGCCAATTATTTTAAAAAAACTCCACGAATTTTATTCGCTGAACGAACGTGGCAAATATGAAACAATATCTCTCATCCTAACAGGAACTCGCTCGGTCGAACCGAGCAAGTTATATCCATTGATAAAAACATGGCTGCAAATTTTAGCAGAGTTAGAAAGCGTTAAAGTAACTGAAATTTTTAGAATCTATTGTGAATTTTTTGTCTTGAATCCTACTTTTTTTGAGAGATTAAATATTCAACCTTTGATTGATGTCTTCTTGAAACTTGAAAGCAGAAATAAGGAGAAATTATCAGACTGCTTAAAGGAGGTGTTTTTTCTCTTTCCAAATAGAAAAGAAATTCTTAAGTCGATTCCGAGATCGACCTTAGAAAAACTCGAAATTTTATAGGTTTATCTATGGCTCGGGTTTTTTGTCAGGATTCTTCTGCAATTCGCTTTCTCCCTTTTCCAGTCCAAAAAAGACCTTTTCATATTTGCGTAAGACTTTCCGATGTTCTGGTAAAGACATATCAAGTCGCATTTCATTCATAACCATTACCGCATGAGTTGTCCATTCTTTCCAACACTCGGCACAAGAAGGATATTTTTCAGAGGCTGGATCATCAATAGTCTTTTCATCAAATGCCTTGCCGCACTTTAGACAGCTTTTTGTCATCTAATAACTATAGCCTAACTGTCGATATTTTATTCTTTATTTTGAATATGATAAAATACGCTCTAGGGTAGACAAATTATAATTTTTCTTTTATCCCTTTGGCACTAATAAAAGTATGTGGCTAATAGGTAATAATTGATTATGCTTACTATTCTAAAGATTGCAAGCACGACTTAAAGGAGAATGTTCTTAGAGGGAGTGTAAGTCGTTGTGAATTATTCTATTAACCACTGAACCATGCTTTGAATGCTCTTTTTTTTAGAAAGATAACAGAGAATAGTAATGAGATTTGATTAAGAAACAACACCCTGCATAATTGATTCAGAGATAATATTAACACTATCTAGTAAATAGATTATTAAATCGTGATCGAAGGACAGCTTTTCATCTCAATGAATTATTGGTGAAAATGAAAGTAGCTAAAGAAAGGATAAGTATTCATCGATCCCCCAAACAAGGCGGCAAAGTGACATCTATGATTAAAAAACGATTATAGAGAAATAATAGTATTTGATATTTAACTCGTACAACTTGCTCTTTTGCGAATTATCATAATTAGTAAAATAAAAAAAAGAGAAGAGGGTTAGAAAAAGAAAGAGAGAGGATGACTATGGTTTTTGGTTATCCTGTTGTGTTTTGGGCTTCTGTTTCTAAAGTAGTTGATGTTTCATTGCCAGTCATTCCGGTTGTTTGACCTTCTGTCATTGCCAATGTTGCATTAGAAGCAACCACGCTTGCACTACCTTTAGGAGCTACTGCTGTGCCTGGTGGATGATCGTTTGCAGTTGAGTTGTTGGCAGCAATCACAGCAAGTGCACCGCCCTTGTATACATCTTTCATATCATGGTCAACACCGACATAAACTCCTTCTTCTGGAAATGTCGTTTCAATAACAGAAGTTTGGCCTACTGGTATGCCATATGTTTCATCATTTAGCAACGTAGTACCTAATCTGTTCTTGACAGCACCATCACGTGCTGCATTAAGCATACCAGATATGAAATGGAATGCTGTGTCACCGTTAGGACCATAGTTTAGAACATACCATCTTGTCAATTCACCTGGCTTGACTTTAAAGGGCTGGGCATCCGGATTGAGCACCACTTTGACTTCTTCACCTATTGATGGTACATATTTGTGAGCCATGCCATTAGTCAGAATAAGGCTTGCATTGTTATTAAGGAATTTTTGCAAATCAAATGTTCCTGCTTTAGAGGCATCCTCTGTATCGCTATAAAGTTCACCAAATGCCAGATAGAACTCTTTTGCTGGTTTTTCATTCTGAGGATGTACCACAATTGTACCAGCCATACCATTGGCAATATGTTCCCATACACCAAATAATCCATCAGAACCGCAGTGATACATGAATGCACCTGGTGTATTAGCTTGCAATGTCCATGTCTTTGATTCACCCGGCTTTACATTGCCAGATACCACTTGACTAGGACCAATGGCTGCGTGGAAGTCCATGCTATGTATTACTTGACCGTCATTCCTTATTGTCACTTCTAACGCATCTCCCTGATCAACTGCAATTACTGGACCTGGGATTGAACCATTCCATACCATTGCGTTATATCTGACTCCGCCTGGATGAAGGGCATTATCAGGAGCAACTTGGACCTCAACTTCATCTGCAATTAACAGAACTTTTTTTGTAACGCCTGTTG
>DATFPS010000185.1:0-2429 GCA_035264705.1 Nitrososphaeraceae archaeon
ACATATACATACATTTATGAATCATACTTCCTCTACAAAACAAATAAGTAGCAGATTCAAGTTAGAATTTATATATGTGTAACTGTCCTAAGGTCCACTTTTATGAGGTAGATTTTAAATTGGCAGGTATGCGAGTTATGCCTACTCATAAGAACTGTGGAGATTCTCTAAACGAAGATCAATCTTCAAAATTCGAAAAAGAATTAATAAAATACTGGGGCTTTGAGGAAAAAAGTTGATGGTCAAACAGACGCTGCATCCAAAACATTATTTATAAATAAAATTGACACATAGTTTAAATCCGAGGCTTGTCTATGGTTCGCGGACGCGTCAACTTTATTAATGTCTTCAGTAGATCTGGTTCAGGTGGTTTAGAATGGCCAAAATGCTAACTGTAAACATAGATACCTCTGGAGTAGATCAAAATGAAGCAAAAGAATGGGTTAACGAAATGGCAAACGTTTATGCAGACATGGAAATCGAAGATGTAAATGTTTCAGGAAACAAAATATCATTCAAAGCGGGATTTTCAGGAATGGATGATACAGAGCCTGATGATGTTAAGATGAAAATTGAAGAATATCTGACCATGAACGAAGCATTCCAGGCTAAGGACCTTTCTGTCCGATAAAACAGAAAACAAATACAACTTTTTTTTATTTAGAACCGAAAGAAGGTTGCTAATGAATCACGATTAGTTATTACACAGATTTAAATACTACATAGACTAGCTATCTTTGGTTAGAATTTATGACTTGTAAAGGTATATGCGTACGTCACAAGGCACAAAAGCCGGTTGGATCCGGCCGATATGCTAGTGGGCAGAAACGCTGTCAGATTTGTGAGATCTTCATTAAATGGGACGGATTATGGTGTCCATGCTGCGGATATAGATTGAGAACAAAGCCGCGCAATCTAAAATATAAAGCAAAATTACGAGCACGAAATAAAAAATTAGAGCCTATTACACCCGCTGTGATAGTGCGATAATTTTTTTAATATAATTTTACTTATCTTCACAAGACTAACGTGCAACCTCTCTAATTGTTGTATATCTTTTGTTAAATCCATAGATATCTGTATTAACTTTATATATTTGATCAGGAATTTATAATCACTATAGGCTAAACACCTGTGCCCCATTCTACCAAGGTAGTAATAACAATCCGATATCATTCCTTTTTCAAGCAAGTGATTCACTTTTATCTTTATCAATTCTTTATCATATTCCATGGAATTTAATTCACATATTGCTTCGATAGACCTAGATATAGTAGATCTAGTGGCTCGTTCTAATCCTACGCATTCCAAGGCTATCTTTATACCTTCAGCAATATCTTGGCGCTCTATAGTTATCTTTCTTATCTGATTTAATTCATGTATGGGCATTGGTTTAATTTCAGACAATGCTAATATGCCTTCCAGAAAATCATAAGCAGCTATTTTTAGCCACATAGCTCCTAATATAGAATTCTTATGAATATTTTTCGTAATTTTTTCATGATAAAATAATGAATTTATTATCGATTTTTTTCCAAGGCTTCTTAGCACTCTAAGATAATGTTGTTGTTGAAAAGCTAAGATGTTATTGGTTGATGATAGTGATGATGACGACGATAGACTCAAACTATCATCATCCTGTATTATAATCATATTATGAAATTTCAGCACATTTGTACTTGATATTTCCGTTAGATTAATCAATTCTAGTCCATGGTTGCCTACTCGGATAAATTTATTACCAGCCGATTGTTTATTAAAAATAGCGATATCATATTCGCAACAATCAAGCGACATTTGAGGATTAGTTGCTCGGCATCCGATAATTCCCACTGGACATCGAAAATTGTCGCTTATATAATCAACAAGGTCACTAGGTATATGTTGCAATAACATAAAAATTGATAGGCACCGTTAATGACAAATATTGTAAGTAAGAGTTTACAAATAACTTGAAAAATTTCAAAACCTTATACCTTTGGGTATATATATATATAGATATCGCACAGTACATATAATGACATAAGTTTTATATGAAGATCCAAATTCATTGTGCATAAGCTCCGGTGGTGTAGTCCGGTTAAGCATTTCGCCCTCTCAAGGCGACGATCCCGGGTTCAAATCCCGGCCGGAGCATTAATTACTTCCTGTAAGATTCGGTAGTCCGGTAATTCTCTTCATCTTTTCTGGCCTATCGACCAGAATAATAGGGGGACTATCATAATCGTCATTATCCTACATTGATACTGAAAAGTAAAATGACTGATAAAAATCTTGTCCAATCAATAATCATATGAATATTAAATCTTAATCGTAATTAATAAACAAGTAAGTGTGGTGATAGTATCTTTAGTCATACAAAGATTATAATAGAATAATAACTATAATAATAAATTCTGATAACTTTTTTAATGACAGAATATTATTAT
>DATFPS010000186.1:0-2989 GCA_035264705.1 Nitrososphaeraceae archaeon
TAAAACCAGAGGAAATGACTTCAGAAATGAAAGCAACATTAAAGATAATATTGATGATATTCAATCTAAATAATAAGGAAAAAGAAAACCTTTAAAGCTTAGTCTGTTGTTCCTACAATAGGAACCTACTGTTAGCACCGATATCGTCATGGATTCCACCGAACCCGGACCAAACTGTCTTGCCGCCGTCTTAATGATTCAATAAATCCATTTATGCCATCACCAGATAACGCGAAAATTAATAGCCCTGTAGTGGTTTTAGTAGTTTATTATTCTTACATATTTCTGATTCAATTTGAAATAGCTCTCTGAACTTGATTCCCATAACATTTACTATTCTAGCATGCATTAGAAGGACTGTTTGGATCATTTACAATAGAATCTATCGTGCTTTGCAATGCACTGTATTCTCAGCTCTTAAGAGTGATCCCATTGTAATAACAATGATAGAAATGGATCTTGCACAGACTTGGTTGCCATATAGTTTAGATGATTCCGTTATCGATGTACTTCCTGATATATTTGAGCGTCCATTTTTATTTGTTTATTCTAATACAAAACTAGTTGAATTAGTCACTTATCTTGCGATAGGACCGCAGATTTATGCAGATGGAATGTTGGTTTTTCAGCAGCAAGAAGATGAAAAACAACAACAAAAAGTCGGAGGTGGTGCGATGATAAACAGACGAAAAGTCATAGGACGAATAAATGGAAAGCACATATTATGCCAAATAATAAAAAGCGATTTTTCACCTTATCCGAATCCTCTATACGCAAAGACCGCATCTGAAATAATGGATGTTATAACTAATAATCAAATAATAAAAAAGGACTCACCAATGAGACGAATAATAGAGGTATGTAAAGAAACAAGGTTTGCTTTTGTTCCTATAATAGGAACACCACCGCTTAAAGGTAACAATTTTCCTGATTATAACAACGAAGAAGCAGTAGTAACAGCACTTTCCATAAGGGACTTTTTATCATTATTTACAGGAGTGCATAGAAATAATAATATTAATAAAAATATTGATACCAAAGAAAAGATATCTATATCAGTTAAGGACATCTCTTCTAACTTAGTATCAGTTAGCAAATATGATAGCATAAAAGATGCAATAGATATAATGATAAACAGAGGCATAAGGAATATAGGAATCAAGAACCAAAATTCTGACCTTATTGGTGTTATAAATGACAGGACTATACTTGAATTTCTGTCAAGTCCTAGATGGAGATTAAAGGAAATTATTGATAGTATAAAGCAGGATAGCGAGACAAGTAATAATGAAAGTACTCAAATTAATATTAAAGAAGTTATTGCTGATAGTAATCATAGTAATGACGATATTGGTCGCATTCCAAGTATAAACAGCATTATAAACGATTTGCACATTATTCCAATATCAGAAGTAAAAGTTGAAGAGAATACTACAATAAGCAAAGCTGCAGAGTTATTAATGGAGATTCATAATCCATGCTTGGTTTTACAAAGAGAGAATGCAATAGTGACTCCATGGGATATAGTTATGAAAACAGCAGAGTTTAGTAATAAGTAAAAGAGATAGACAGTGGTGGCATACAATAATCATAAATAGTTCCAATAGATCTATATTAGCTCCGGCTTTAATTTTCTCCATTATTGTAATTGTTATTACTTTTGCTAGTAATAATTCCTTTTCTGCTCCTCCTTTTTCATATGCACAACAGCAAGAAGATCAATATCAAAAAGGACAACTACAATATTCCTTTCTTAACAAATGGGATTCTGTAGGTAGTGGAGACGGTCAATTAAAAAATCCCCATAGTATTGATGTTGATCCGTTTGGTTATGTATATGTAGCTGACTCAGGAAATAATCGCATCCAGAAATTCACAGCAGATGGTAAGTTTATAACAAAATGGGGGAGTGAAGGAGCTGAAAATGGTCAATTCAAAGGCTTGCATGAGGTTAGTGTAGATCCATCAGGAAAGTTTGTTTATACCGTAGAATTGGGTAATCATCGCATCCAGAAATTCACAGCAGATGGTAAGTTTATAGCAAAATGGGGCTATGAGCAAACGGGTGGTCGTGGAGCTCTACGTAATCCTCACCAGATAGCTGTAGATTCATCTGGCAATCTTTACCTTCCTGATAAAGGCGGCTCTGAGGTGCTCAAGTTTGACAGCAATGGTAAATTAGTTACAAAATGGGGTTCTGAGGGTACAGACAATAGCCAATTCAAGACTCCTCATGGAGTAGCTATTGACTCTAAGGATAACATCTACATAACAGATATGGATAATTTCCGCGTCCAAAAGTTTGATAACAAAGGAAATTTTATAACAAAATGGGGGAGTGAAGGTTTGGGAGATGGTCAATTTTCACAAGTCACACCTGGTATTGATATTGATTATCCCTTTGATTATGTCTATATTATTGATAAAGAAAATTCAGTAGTTCAAAAATTTACTGCTGACGGTAAGTTTATAACAAAATGGGGGAGTGAAGGGAATAATGACGGGCAATTTAAAAGGCCAGAAGATATTGCTGTCAATTCAAAAACAGGAGACGTGTATATAACAGATACCGGAAATTCACGTATACAAGTTTTTAGTATCGTGAAATAAAGATATATCTTTGTACTTCTAATCTGTAATTGAGACCAATACCACGACTACAATGATAACAGCAGCAACAACACCTCCCAGTCTTGTTCTCAAGACATATAGTAAACTAGAAAAGAATATATTAAAATTCAAAAAAGTCGTTGATAGACCACTTACATTATCTGAAAAAATCATAATTGGACACCTTGATGAAGAGATGTATTCTTATTTAGATAAAGAGCTTTTATTTCCTGGCAAGAGTTATGTATTTCTAAGGCCAGATAGGGTGGCATTGCAAGATGTTACAGGACAGATGACTATTCTTCAATTTATGCAATCAGGCATAGAACGAACTAAAGTTCCTACAACAATTCATTGTGATCATCTTATTAAGGCAAAA
>DATFPS010000187.1:0-2940 GCA_035264705.1 Nitrososphaeraceae archaeon
GAACAATTTTTGTTCATAACGCATCTGCAACAATTATCATCATACATATATTTTACGAGCCATAGCATAGTCATCGTTGGTTTCACCCAGCCAATGCAAATGCTATAATTAATAAAAATGATAGATCAATTAATATTTGGATGTTCTGGCGATTACATAGCTCAATTTTATGTCGATATAACCGGATAGAGGTTAGATATTGACGGATTTCTACTCACTACTGGTAGTGAGATATAAATAAGCACACCAATTTTTGTATTGGTGTATGATAAAGATCGGCTTAATTGGCAAAACCAATACTGGGAAAACTACATTCTTTAATTCTGCGACTCTTGCCACAGCTGATATTTCCAATTACCCATTTACAACGAAGCAGCCTACTGTTGGGAATGCTAATGCAGTCAGCCTATGCGTTCATAAAGAACTCAATTTGCAAGATAACCCAAAGAATTCACGTTGCATAGATGGCTGGCGCTTTATTCCCGTTGAATTAGTTGATTTGCCTGGACTAATTAAAGGAGCATGGGAAGGAAAAGGCTTGGGAAATAAATTCCTTTCTGTCGCAGCGCAATCTGATGCGTTATTACATATTGTTGATGCGTCAGGGAGTATTGACGCTGCCGGACGAATAGCGGAACCCGGCAGTGGAGATCCTATAGCGGACATAGGCGACATAGAAGAAGAGTTGGTAATGTGGTATTTGAAATTACTCGAAGGCAACCGGGACAAAATTTCAAGAGCAATTAACTCAGGGACTGACATGCAATCTGCAATTGCAGATGTATTTCGAGGAATTGGTGTTAATGAAGAACATGTCAAGTTGGCTCTTCAAGAAAACAAACTTGAAAATCATAAATTTGATGAACTAGGCGCCCAAGAGAGCAAGGACTTCTCTTGGAGTTTACGGGATATATCAAAACCAACATTAATTGTTGCTAACAAAGTAGATTTGCCGTCTGCTACCGATAATTTCAAGAGAATACGTGAAGAATATAATGATATGATCATTGTTCCGTCTAGCGCTGATGCAGAATTAACTTTGAGACGGGCTGCTAACCTCGGATTAATCCGTTATTTTCCTGGTGATGAAAGATTTGAAATTAAAGACCAGAGTATTTTAACTGATAAACAGAAATGGGCTTTGAATTTCATAAGAAAAGATATTCTGGATGAATATATGAGAACAGGTATCCAATTTGCCATCAATGTTGCTGTCTTCAAGCTACTTAGAATGAACGCTGTTTATCCCGTGGCTGAAGCAAGCAGACTGTCTGATAAATCAGGGAATGTTTTGCCAGATGTTTATTTAATGAAGTCTGGATCTACTGTCGAGGATCTTGCTAAAGAAATTCATAGTGAACTTGCTAAAGGATTGCTTTACGCGATAGACATTCGTGATGGTCTTAGATTACCAATTAACTACGAGATTAAAGATAGAGATATACTTTCTATAATATCTGCTCGAAAAAAGAAATAGGGATACTAAAAATGATTAAGTTGAATAATCCAAAAAAGACCATGACAACTACTGAAGAGAACTAGTCGAGATCTTAATTGAAGAAAGAAATCTTGAATTAGCCACATTTTAATAAGAATGATAGGAAGGAAGAATTAAACACTCATGGAAATGGACGTGGTAAGTTAAAATAAAAAAAGAGACTGATATTTTAAAATATTATAGCGGCGTCTTACGTTATAAATGAAAGAATACTTAAGAAACTAAATAATAATCAAATATTAGGATCCATTGTTTATAATTATTTAGTCGATATAACAATAAATGATTGTATATATATATATCCATTCATTTATTTTCATGCTAGAGGATTTCTTATCTCAATTACTAAAGGCTTTTTTGGAGTAAAGATCTTAATGTGTTTGAAATATACTGGAAATAATATGTTAAATATCTAATAGAACGAGTTCTCATTAAGAAAGTCACATGAAAAGATCTAGTATTTTCATTACCACCAGTCATCACAACTGCCTCATTTAATTCACTATATATTCTTAAAAAATTTATTCCTTTACTAGTTGTTATATAAACTTGTTCATCCAGACGATAATCTAATAAGCAGTTTTCCTGCAAAACCACCAAATACTCTTCCAATAGCATAAGCGATGGAAAGACTTTGTTTAACATTCTTTTTGCTGTCACTCCTTCAATAGCAGCCTGTAGAATGAGTGCTACTACCTCAATTCTACTTCTATTCACATTAATGAAGGAACGTAATTGAATAAAAACTTCAGCATGAAGTATTATAGTAAATAAATCTTCTCTATTTCTATAAGTGTTATCATCTACAAATGTTCTCCTATTAACAGTAACTACTTCAGCATAGAAGAGATATTTTCCTCCCTTCTTTCTCTATGCTTTAACCATTAAATTTTAAAGAATTTATTTTAAGATCTGTAAACCATTGTTATTTAGAATATATTATAAATAAATATGATTAAAAAAGTCTTTGTATGAATTTCAAGCTGATGAGCTAATTTGTTTCACGATTAATTCTTAGAGGTAATTATAGTTATTTTTCCACATACCTGTTGTCATAATTATTTCTACTATATTGTCGTCATACATTGTCTAACGTTCTTTTATTAAAGAAAATTCATTGTGCAAAACAGGTCGACGATATGAAGAATAGGTCAGAGATTGAAATCATGGCATCCATATTGCGTTGTGCAACAACTAATTGGGAATATAACACTACTATTATGAATAATGCATCAGTATCACATTCACAATTAATTAGATATCTTGCTATTGCAGAAGATAGAGGTCTAGTCGAATATTCGAAAATAACCGGTCTCTATAAAACTACAGAAGCAGGATTAACATTCTTAGACAAACATGAAGAAATTCTTCGTCTTTTACCTTCAATTACAGATTTACCTGATTTGATTCTTCATCACTCTGAAGAGAATTCGGTAGTAAGT
>DATFPS010000188.1:0-2360 GCA_035264705.1 Nitrososphaeraceae archaeon
TAGCATCTATTAATTCATTATATTGCTCTATTCTTCCTCTTTTTGAACTAAGAACTTCAGCCAATCCAAGTATCGGCTGAATAGGAGTACGCAACTCATGAGCTGCTATATTGATAAATTCCTTTTGCATCTTATCATGAAGTTTGAGTTGTTCATATAAATCTCTTAATTCTCCATACAAGTCAACCTGTTTCCATAGAGTATCAAATATTGTTACATAAGACAAAACTGTTGGCTTACTATTAGAATATGTTGCCAAGCCTATTGCTTCATAAGAAGTTTCTTTTGTATCGTCTTTCAATTCTACAGTTAAGGAGAATTTCCTATCTACTAACAAAATCGTAACTTTAGTTTGTAAAGGAGATTCAATACTTCTAATGTCAATTTGATGATGATGCTGTTGATGTTGTTCTTTGAATTTTTGTGCCTCCTCTTTAATTATATCATCCATAGGTGTTAAGATTCTAATCTTAACACGACGTCCTGCTGCTGCTTCTTTAAACAATTCCATTGATCCTGCACGCTCTTGACGGTGAAATGCATTGGCTGTAGAAAATATTACCAATATTTCATATGTAGCGGATTTTACAAGCTCAAAACCAAGCATTTGTATTTCAACAGGGTCTCGAATAGTCTCTATAATCTCTGGTTCTATTCCTTCTTCTATTTCTCTAATCTTTTGCTCAGCCGGTATTGCTTTTCTCCAAAGAGTATCAAAGATATATTGCTGCTGTTCTACAATTTCCTCCGCATTACTGTATATAACTTGAGAGGCTATCTTTCCTTTCTCATATAAAATTAAAGGGGCAAGATATTCCATTTCGCTTATCATAAAATTGCCTTTAATTTCATCTAAGTGGCGTAGATCATCAACAATTGTAGTTAGCACTTTGCAATAATCAATATTATCTTTGGTAATTTCAGTAAGATATCTTAATCTTACATCTCTACTTTTAGCATCAAGAAAAGCTTTCTTTATTGGCTCAATTAAAATAGCTAATGGTGGTCGTGTATAATTCATGCAGGTATCAATTTTTGTTTTTGCTTTAGAGAATAATTGTACCTCTGCGTCAATTACGTTGTCAACACCATAAAAGACTTTAGTTTTGATATTTTTCGTATTATTTCGATACTACTATTACAATATTGATGTATATAAGATGTTAGATTAAAGTTATACTGACTGCCTATACAAATCCGAACTTGCAGAAAATAATTACATCATATGTTCTATAATGATCTTCTTTGGGTATGAGTTCTCTAAGAGAAAGAAGACTAATTCATATATATTTCAAATACAAAATATAATAAAAATTTCAATATAGTTGAAAAATATCTTTGCTACTAGCAATAAAGAAGATATTAGGACTATTGCTATCTAGCTGCATTTTAAATAAATCGGTAATAAAGGAGGGAAGCTGTTGTTCTCTATATATATGTGGCCATGACATCAGATTTGTTCTTGTGATAATACAATGACATCATTATCATTCTTATCTTAGGCCATTCTCTATTTCTTCTAGCACATCTTCTTCTATCTTTCCTACCTCTTGTTGTACCTCTTCTTCTACCTTTCCTGCTTTTTCTAGTATCTGTTGTAGCTGTTCTTGTACTTCTTCTTCCTCTTGTATCTCTTCTACCTCCTTTCCTTGTTCACTAGGATTTTCTTCCTCATCTGTATCTTCTTCTGTTTGTGATGTAGTAGGTTGTGGTTCTGATTCTGGCTCAGGCTCAGGCTCTTCTTCTGGCTCAGGCTCAGGCTCTTCTTCCGTCTGTTCTTTCTCTTCGTCATCCTTTATAGCTGGTTGCAAAGGAAGTGGCGATGTTTTTGGAACAGAAGGAATGATTTGTGGTAGTGAAGGGGATATGTTCTTGACAAGAACATTCATGATATCAGTATCATTTAAGCCATGGTTATCCGTAACTGAGAATTGAAGTGTAAATTTAGTATCAGCTGGTATATTTAAGGGAGCATTAAATACTGGTGTTGCTGTATTGTTATTAGACAACCTGACAAAAGGACTTCCTCCAATTTGTCTCCATTTATAGATTATAGTATCCTCTGGATCAGGGTCACTACCTTTACTGCTATTAAGAAGTATGACTTGTTTTTCATTGACTGTGAGATCAGGTCCAGCATCTGCTACTGGACGATGATTATTTTGAGATTTATTTTGAGATGAGAATGGCAGATAAAGTACTTGTCCAGTGGTATTAAATAATCCGTTGTTATATGCTGCTGATACTTCCTCTGCTGATAAGGTCCTATTCCATACTCTAATTTCACCAATACTACCAATAAAGTATCCACCACCTTTACCATCAACTAGTCTCAATGAATTAGCTCCTATTCTAACTGG
>DATFPS010000189.1:0-8156 GCA_035264705.1 Nitrososphaeraceae archaeon
TTTAATCTATTAGATTAGCATATTTTTATCTATGAATATCATCGAGATTATTCCTTGGTTAGTATTAGGATTTGCACCTACATTAGTTAGTATGGAAGTGGCATGGAGAATGGGTAAGATAATAAGCAAAAGAGGAGAAAAAATGCAATCACCATCAAAGAGAACGGAGGAAATAAAAGCATGATCATGATGACATTAGTAGATATAGTTTCAGTTATAGTAGGTTCTGGGATCATAATGACCCTTATTGGATTAATCGCAGCTGAGGGGCTAAGGAGCAGGAAAGAAAATAAACAAATTATGGCAGTCAATAAGGAATGGCAAAAAATAAAAGTAGTTGCAAGATAGCAATAACAATAAGGTAAGACAGATCTTTTTATTAGAATTTTGCTGATAACAATAATATTTTTTTATTCCAAATGATTTTCTTATGCTATCTTAATATCGACAAATACAGGAGATTTAATGATCAGTATAATTCCATTATTCCATTAAAACTAAAATAATATTAAAACCCGGAAGCTGAAAAGCAGTTCTGCAGCTTCTCCTATTTTTATAAAGCTGTTATCGTAATGACAATATCATGCAAGCTTGTGAATTAATATAAGTTCAGGAAGATTTGATAACTGCATGAATGTGAAAGATGAGAAAGATTATCTATTAAGAATTTAAAACTAAGAAGAATCATATGAGAACATAATAATAGTATTTATTCAGAATTTTTAATTTGTTGTTATATATGTCAAAGAGCCTGCTTCTTCATTATATATATATATATATGCGTCTAATCAATTTTACTTTGATTGTCTCGATATCTATTGGCATATCTGAAGTTAAACTATTATACTATGTGTGATAATATCAGGCACCTTCGAACAACTGAAAAAGAGCGTTAAAATAACTTTGTATGTATAATTTATACTTGTACTAACCATTAGAATAATTTTTAGATTTTCAAATTAACGATCAATTCTAAATTATTATAAATGGTTAATGATTCGTGTGATATTCCTAAATGCAGCTCGTCAGCAAAAGGATTTGATATACCTGTGAGAGGCAGAGACGGCAAATTCCATGATATTAAACTTTGTCCAGAACATAAACAAATCATAATAGACAATCTAACAAAGTGGATAATGATAGAAGGAATGCCATTCTATAAGGATAAAGTCATGATGCAATGAAGGAGTACGTATGATGATTGTCAGAATTTCATATTATGATTAAACTAATTCAATTTATATATATACAAGATCATTACTATGAACTGTTGGACTCTTATCCTCATCGCCATGATTTGAAAGTTTAAAATTTAACCTTAATAAGATGATATCTTTTACGCCATTTCCAACACTATTCTTATCTATGAATAGAATACATAGAAAGATCTTAAAAATACAATAGGAGTATTCTATAGAGATTATAGAAGAAAACAGTCCAGAATATGCAAAAACTACTTATTATTATTGTCGACAATTCTGATAAACTGCGGAGCATCAATAGCAGTTCAGTTATTCTGATAATTTTTACATTATTGATATTCTCGCCTGCAATAAAGCTACATCTTTAAACGGGATATGGAATAGCTGCTTCTTTCTGGCATTTGTTCAAATGATAGCTTTGCTTTTTCTATCAAGTCAGAAAGAGCTTTATTATGAGACTGGTAATATGTATCCATATCCTGCTTTGAATTCCAAATAGTTATAACAATTGATTCGTTCGAATCTTCAATATTGTCCATTATTATATATCCTTCCATACCCTTTGTTTTTCCTTCCACTTCATTAAAAAATTCTATAAACATTTTTGTAATTTCATCTCTTTTACCTTCTTTTAAGCGAACTCTGTTGTGTTTGGCGTACTTTATCTCTAATGTATCCTTCATAATGACAGATATTTTAGAGTATTTTTAAGCATTCACTTTTTATAATATCATAAAGAAATTAAATCATATACAGTTTATGTTAACCCTGTCTTCAAAAGATAATAGAAAATTATAATCAACAAGAAAAGCCGATTATATTGATCATCGTCCAGGCCTTAGACTGTGCGCCTACTAAAGTTAAAGGTAATCATACTGTATTACTGCAGCTTGAAGCACCACTCTACATCTGTTCTCTTGAATTTGGTTTATTACAATATTTACTTATACGGTCTCTAGTTAGACTAGAATTGTTCAGACTGAGATCATATCCACATTGGAATGCTTGCGAGAACACAGGTGATTGTAGAACACAAAAATTTAATACAACATTTCCACTGCCAGTATACCTAATCCAATGAACATACTTTGGAGTAGACAAGTTGCTTGCTTAACTTCTTCATTTCTTGCTTATTGATAATATGCTATTTTTAATATTATACAACTTCTAAATTATGTGTACTTTTATAATTGGATTTATTTTTTAATATGCTTTATAAATTAAATATATTCTATAATAATATCATCAATAACATCAATAATTTTATTATATAGGATTTTTCCATAATGATTTATTTATAATACAAACGATGACACTTCGAGGTGAAAACTAATGAGTTTTTGGGGTATTGAACCAGAAGATTGGTTTAGGAGATTCTTTGGTAGTAGTAGTAGAATGCCATCACCATCATCATCATCAATAGGAAGAGGAGGATGGTTCGGTGATATGCCACGACAATTCGATGAAATGAGAAGAGAAATGCAAAGAATGTTTGAAGAACAATTTAAAGATATACAATCCAATATACCAAAGGAACTAGTACGAGAGTATGAAACTCCGCAAGGCGGCAAGGTACGTGAAATAGGACCATTAGTATATGGTTATTCAATGACTATTGGACCTGACGGTAAGCCAAAAGTAAGAGAATTTGGAAATGTTAGATCACCTTTTCGGTTAGGAGCAACAGGAACAACTTCCGGCATTGAACCTTTCATTACAGGTGAAAGAGAGGCTTTAGCAGATGTAGTTACATCTGACAAGGAAGTTAAAGTTGTAGTGGAAATACCAGGTGTCAATAAAGAGAGTATCAAGATAAATGCTTATGACAACTCACTAGAAGTAATAACTAATGATCCACAGAAAAAATATCATCAAGTTATTGATTTACCTCCAGACGCAGATATTGAAACAGTTAAATCTACTTATAGAAATGGGATACTCGAAATAGTCTTTAAGAAAAAAGAACAGGCAAAACCTAAAGGAAAGGAGATAAAAGTAGAATAATAAAATAATATATCGCCGCCTTAAATATTATTTTTAGAAAAACATAGGAAGAGATGGAAAGTATAGATCATTATGACAAATAGTAGTTGATAAAATGAAAGTAACTTGACTCCTAAAGCAACGGAGAACAATTTGCAAGAGTAAGTTTATACAAATGCAGAGAAATGAGAATTCCAAGAGTTCGAAATATTATCTATATAACTAGCAATATCAAAACGGATAACTAGTACAAGATCATAGATTACTTTACTTTGAAGTCGATCTGAAAATTCCAATGCTTTATCCTGAGAAATGTGTTACTAGAGAGTAGCAAGTAAAGCTAAACAAGTCAACAAAAAGATCGAAGGAACCAAATGCACGATTGATTAAATAAAAAAACTATTCTTGATTATATGTCATTATATTATAAAACGTGTATTGTGTCAATTAGTTACAAACTGTTATACAGAATTAAATGTCGCACAAAAATAGTAAATGACGTATCATATGTATATACAGTAATTAATATTTCTGATACATATAATTCAAATATTTCTATTATCGGATTCAGTTATAAGAGTTTTGCAATACAAATTGGCTTGGCAGAAGAGAGTATTTGCCTAATATTACTAACAATACCAATAACTAATTTGATCAATTAAATAACTGATATCAGTTGCTCAATTTACAGTAAAAACAATTTTGGATAGAAAAGAAATTTTCCTTTTCTTCTACAGTGACTTACATCTTAAAATCCTAGTCAATTAATTTCAGATATTCTATAATATAATAGATAAAATGACAACAATAGTTGGTATCAAAACTAGAGAAGGTGTTGTACTTGGATCAGACAAAAGAGCAAGCAAGGGCTTCTTTATTGGTTCAAAAATAACGCAGAAAATTTCAAAGATTGATGATAGTTTGGCTATAGCAATTGCTGGACAGCTATCAGATGCAGAATACTTGATTAAAGTTGCAAAGGCCGAAAGAACGTTAATGGAGTTGAGAAGAGGATTTATGCTAACAGTAAAGGAATCTGCAAGACTTATTGCAAATTTGGCATATTCAGGCCTAAAGAATTACCAACCCTACTTTGTAGAATTATTAGTTGCAGGTGTTGATCAAGAAGGTGGACATGTGTATGTAGCAGACATGAGTGGTGCTATCACTAACGAAGATTTTGCATCTTCAGGTTCTGGCTCCCCAATAGCGTATGGAGTTCTTGAAAGCTTATATCATAAAGAAATAACTAACGAAGAAGCTAAAGAAATTGCAAGGAAAGCAGTATCAGCAGCAATGGAACGCGATCCAGGATCAGGAAATGGTATAGATGTATTAGTGATTCCCAATTTGTTAGTAGTGGAGGCGGCTAAATAGTAATGTCAGAGAATGGTATGACAGGACCAACATCTAACTCTGGCTTTGGCAGTAGCAGCAGCAGCAGCAACCGATACCCATACTACTATGGACCTGGAGGCAGGTTGGTATTAGTAGATAGCGCATTAGAAGCAGTAAACAGAGGTTCAACTACGATAGGAATTAAAACACCAAACTTTGCATTACTTTCAAGTCATATCAAGCCGACTAAAGCTTTAGTGGATCCGGCTGAAAAAATATTTACAATTGATAGACATGTTGGAGCCACAGGCTCAGGATACATAGGTGATATCTTGCAATTAATTGATGAACTACGGTTAGAAGCACAAAAGCATAAACTTACATTTGAAAGTCCAATAGATATAAGCTCGCTTGCAAAACATATTGGCTCATACTTGCACAACTATACCATATATGCGGTAAGACCACAAGCAGCCTCAATAATAATTGCAGGAGAGGATCAGACTGGAGTTCAGTTATACCAAGTTGATCCGGGTGGAACTTTCTTTAGAGGATCAGGATTTGCAATAGGGCAATCATCAGATATCGCATTGGACATAATTCAACGAGGCTATAGTGCAGATATGGGTATTGATCAAGCAATTGAATTAAGCACTAAAGCAATAGAAAGAGCACTTGGAGAAAAACCATTGGTGGAGACTGGAGTAGTTATTACAAATAAGAACGGAGAAGTAAATGGAGGTCAGTTCAAAAAACTGTAGTAAACCGATCAATCTTTGAGTATATATATGTATATACATATATATATACTTCCTGCATAACATTACATATTCTATTTTATTCTATTGGAAGGTACGTCATATCCTATTTATTAGACAAATATAATATGGTATCCAGTTTGAATTGCATAATGACATGCAATAACATATGTATGCGTGTATGTGTGCATGTGTGTATCTATATTTTCAATAACGAATTAATATATCCCAAAAGTGAGATTTAGCAGATGGGCTGAATATATTATTTAATTTAAAGGCCGTGTATAATATATTATACTAAAATATTATAAAAAATTATGCATAACAAGATAGCACATTCTGCTGAACATGCATTTATAGGATCACTTCAATGCTTAACAGGTAAAACACTAAATGTTAGAAAGGTAGAACATCGTAAAACTGATAATAGCGTATTTATTACAATTCCTAATCTTGATTTAGAGTTAATCATCAGAGCAGAATCAGAGGTGAATTCTCTTATTAATATGGGAAAAAAAATAATAACTCATTCTTTTGAATCACTAACTGAAGCAAAGGAACATTTACCTAGCCTACGGGCAAATGAAGAGCGAATAATAGCATCCAATCCAGTGAGAGTAGTGGAGATTGAAGGTCATGATTTGGCTGCTTGTGCTATGGAACATGTAGAGAATCTCAATGAATGTAGTTTCTTTTTAGTAACTAGAATATCTAAAAATGGCAAAGATTATGAGATTAGTTTTGTAGTAGGAGAGCAGGCAAAACAGACTGCAATTGCATTATCATTAAAGCTATTGAAGGTTTGTGAAGAGATAGAAGCAAACTATAACACAGTTGAAAATACAGTTAGAAAGTTAAAAACAGACAGTGAAATTTATCTTGGAAAGTTAAAAAATCTAACCAAGGAAAAGCTTGACAGCATAGTACCCTACATCACTGACTATAGTAAAATAACTATTATCCGTGGAATATTTTTTAATTTGCTAGATGAAGAGATTCGTATATTTGCAGGAAGGAAAATCGCTGAATCTAATTCAGTAGTAGTCATTGTTGCTAATATAAATAATCAGAATGACGATACAGCAAGTGTTGTATTTGCAAGAAATAAATCCTTAGTGAATATTGATTGTAATAAATTATTTAGAGAAATATCATCCAAGTATGGACGAGGTGGAGGAACACCTCATTTTGTTACAGGCGTAGTTGACAGAGAAAGAGTAACTGCTATTGTAAATAATGTTATTGCCGAAGTAATGAACCGTAGTTTGTAATTATATGAATTACTGCCTTCAAGTCATCATCATCATCATCAAAAAAATTGAATACTAGCAATAAAAGCAAAAACTTATTCTTAGACAACAATAGATGGCAATATATATCTACATAACACTCTGATCGTTTCAAGTTCAGTTTCTTGCATTGCTTGTGATATTGTAATATGGACCATACAATCCTCGGCCTGATTTAATCTGATTTGGTCTTGGTTATACCTATTATTGTTATAATAGTAGTGCTCATAATTTTTGAATTACCTTTGAATCAAATAGTTGAAGAGCTTTTTCATCTAACCCTATAAAATGTAAAATGAAATGAGTTACACCGATGTCGATGTATTTATTCAGTCCTTCAATTATCTTCTCTGGAGTTCCTACTGTCTGCCCACCAGCCAAACTTTGAATATATTGTTCAACACTTTTATTTTCTTTTTTTTGTCTCTTGGTTTCTTCTATAATCTCTTTGTCTGTTTCTTTTATTAAACATGGAAGCACTATTGAATATTGTATCTGTTTAGCATCACGACCTATAATAGAACAATGCTCTTTTAAAATAGATATTTTTCTTTTCATTTCATCTGGAGAGCCAAAATAATGATTGTATCTATCTGCATGCTTCGCAGAGACTCTTAAAAGGTATTTTTCGCCTGAACCACCAACCATTACAATAGGATGAGGTTTTTGCACGGGTTTAGGATTACATAGCGCATTTTTGATGGAATAATATTTACCTGAAAAAGTAGCTCTTTTTTCTGTCCACATCGCTTTTATAATATCTAATGATTCGTCCAGTTGTTTGATCCTGATAGCGTTAGAAGGATAATCATATCCGTATGCTTTGTATTCTTGCTCATGCCAGCCTGCACCTATTCCTAATTCAATCCTACCATTAGAGATAACGTCTAGAGTTGACAACATCTTGGCTAATAATGCAGGATTGCGATATGAATTACATGTTACAATTTGTCCAATTTTCAGATTATCTGTAACTGCGACAACAGCAGATAGTAAAGCGAAACATTCAAAAAAGTTCTTTTCTATATCATATCCATAGTGAGGAATAAAAAATGATCATAAGCATAGATTGAATTAAACTTAAGTTTATCAGCTGTTTTGACGATATTTTTTGAATATTCGTATTGTTTAACTGGATCGATTTCTACAGCGGAGGATGGTAGATCATCCCGCCATCCTTGAGGAATAGCAAATCCAAATTGTAATTCTGACAACAGCAGAGTCTTTAGTCGTATGAACGTATAATTATACAGAGAAGATTAAACAAATAATTTGATAGTGATATATATATATACATATATACATACACATACATACAAAAGAAGCATATGATGTAATCTAAAATCACAATATTCTAGCGTAAAGGAAGTAGTAGAAATACAGAAGACAAGATTTGAGAATGTATCAAATCAAGAAAATCAAGAAAAAGAGAAATTGAAGAAGAAGGCTCATCCACAATTTGATGATTCCTTTTTTTGGTAGTATTAGTATTATAGTCTTTATTGCTTTTGTTTTTACAGCAATATATTCAAAATGAACGTCTTCAAAAATAAAAATAGTTATATGTATTTAAATTGCTGTGATTT
>DATFPS010000190.1:0-4162 GCA_035264705.1 Nitrososphaeraceae archaeon
GAGGAACTTTCTTTTAAAATTACATACTTTATTATTTTTCTATTTTGAATATAGTAGTCACTAAGAGGTTCATATACATGTGAACCTATGTGCCGTATCTCAATTATCTTAAAACCCGCTGCTTTAATCATGGATTTAATATTTGTTAGTTTATAATGCTCTGACGCCCACATTAAAGAAAGGATTCCAAGTTCCATAAACTGTTCAGTTAACGGTTTAGTTGTTGTGATAACTGGAATAGCAATTATAAATAATCCATCATGTTTCAAAATCCTCTTAGATTCTCGCATAAAATGAATCAATGATTTAAAATGTTGTGCAGACTCTAAAGCAACTACTCTATCCACACATTGGTCTACAAACGGCAATATTGTGGCTGCAGCGTTTACAAATGATATCTCTTTGATATTGTTGAGTGTTTTAGTTTTAGAATATGAAGCATTACTAACTAATTTTGTAGCAGTTTTTAGTTGTAAGAGATTAACATTTATGCATGTTATATTTAGAAACGTATAAAGTGATTTCCAATGTATTGCTGGCGCAGAAAATCCACTTCCTACATCTATCACCTTTTTTGCAGAGTCCAGATTAGCAAATTCTCCGACCAATGTACAGAGTTCATTTTGTGCTTGTAACGGATTCTTCGTCTTTTCACCCCAATAGCCAAAATTTAGCATATTACTTCCCGTAGCACGTCCTACATATGGCGTCATAAAATTGTAATAATTAACTACATCACGTTCATTTCGTCTAAGAATCCATAAAGGAAAGTGAAGTAAGTTTACTTCAAACAAACTTGATATTTTAATTTACTTTATAATATAATACAGTTTATTTTCTATGATCTTAGATAATTTGGTTTAATATATCCATACTGTGATTAAAGGAATGAAAAGGCAAATAAGGCAAGAAATTTGATAAAACTAAGAGTCAGAGTCGATCATTGCAAATGTGATGACATGATTTGTCAATTTAACTCGCTTACATATTCCACCAATATGAACGGACCCTTCTTCCTCACCCTTAAAAACAGCATATTTGGTGCAGCAACTATAGTTTTCTAATATAGCAATAGCCAATAATAACAGTAAAAGAATAAATGAAAGTATTCTCTCGAATATCTGGCTTGATCACTTACGGCTCAAAATCACTCGGCATTTAACTTATCAGTCATTGTTCGCATTAGTCTATTGCTTTTGTTTTTCCTTCTTTGAAGTTTGCCACCAGTCAAGATAATCATCATGCAGCTGCTTCTTCTTGTAAACAGAATCCTTTTCGGCTTTATCGCGTAACTCGTCAATTTTTTCTCTAGATGCAAATAGTCCACAGCTTCTGCAGGCAAAGTTCTTGCTAGTGGGATCAAATTTTAATTCTCCACCACATTCTGGACAAAAGCTCGCCAAACAGGTTTAATCTCTTTTACCTAAATAAAAGTATTATGAATATATATATATGACTCTTAAAGATGAGAATTTGGAAAATGCATAAATAAATAGTATCAGAAAGAGAAGATTAGTTTATTAATTCAATTACTCTAAGAATTTGCTGCAGCCATATGGATGCTATAACTACTAAAATAAAAATAGGACGTATTAAAACAAATCAAGCAGTGCAAATGGATATGTTCATAGGCTGTAAGCTGAAATTAGTTTGGAAACATCTAGACTATGAGTCAAAATGGATATAGAAATGCAGATTATAAAAGCGTATGTTAAAGAAAATAATTATGTGTAAGTCAGAAACTCTATTGATATTGTGATAAGATTTGTTATATGATTCAGTTAAGCGGCATCAGGAGAATGGTTACTTGTTTATTCCCATATTTCTAGATGAAGTGTTTTACAAAATTTCCTGTTATGACATATTGCAGAAGAGACGCCCATTTAATATTTCCTATTAGAAGAATTACTTTAAAATCGTCATTATATATCTTCAGAAAAGTTTGTTACGGTGCATGGACTTTTATCGTCATTCCGCTTTGAATTGGTCGGTTCGCCCATCAATTGCCATGCACCGAATGATATTCTGTTTTTCAAAAATTTAAACTGTTTGTATTATAATTTTTTTGTTATCTGCATCAACATTGATTTCTAATCCTGTTATTATAGCAGAGGACGATACTTTTTCAGGCATATCGACTAAGGGTATATTTGAAATTGCACATCCAGATGCAGTTATTATATCTGCTTTGTTGCTGCATACTACTGCCCTGGGAGCAGCTCCATTTACTTTTAATGAATATATTGCATAGGCACCAACACTACTACCTATGGCATGCGGAAACACCAAAATGGTATCTTTCATAGATTTGCCATACAACTCATGATTTCGATCTTTAATGATGTTCTTTATTGTGTCTATCATTGCAAGAAAATTGATTGGTTGTTTAGTAACAAGTGCTTTCCCACTGCTACTTCCACCAACAATTCTACGGCAATTAATTTGAAAACTCACTTCTAATTTGTATACTCCTTTACAATTGTCATCAAATCTTTGAGCGCTACTCTTACTCGATTGGAATGGTTTAGATAATATGCACCTTTGATGCTGTTTGTTATCACAGAATCAACCTCGTCTCTAGTAATAAGAGGAGTAAGGCATGTACATGAATCGCATATAAATTCACCGCCTGCTCTTTCTATCCTGCCTGTTAAGCCAATCTGTGTTGCCTGCTTATGAATTGCTCTCGCACAGTAAATAAGACAGCGTTTCGTAAACTTCTTTCCTTCTAGTAGGTTACCAAGCAGATCTAGCTCATTCATTCCGAGTTGAGGACTTCCGAGAGCGATTAAATCACCTTCTTCTGAGGTATTTAGCTCATCTTTGATTATATTGCATTCTTTTTTTCCATATGAAATCACCTCCTTAGCTTTTTCTCCCAGAGTGAACATTCCGCATGAACCCGATGTACCGATAGCTGCTGAAAGAGATTTCATCTTTATGGTTCTTGGTTTTTGTGGAATACTGTCGAATGCAACACAACTATCTTTTACTATTTTTCCTGTAAAATAACCGGCTAATCCATAATCTAATTCTGTCTCTAGCCTAAAATCTGGTTTAATAACAACTTTAGGATGTCTAAATTCTTCAATTCGCAGATCAGAAAGTGGTGCTTTTCCAGTCACTGAACTAGCTAATGCACTTAATGAGCTTTCTTTATTAGTTAGCAACCCTAACATTGAGTTTGAAAAAACTGCAGCATTACTTTCAGCAAAACTTACTATACTTCCTTTTTCTGGAATATCAAATATTTCATATGGAATACAAGTAAACGAAGGTATTGTCCCCATTGACTCGTATGATTTTACTATACTCTTCTGTTTTTTAATGAAATTCTCTGATAGTCTATTGGTTTTATTTCTGTCAAAACCCATAGGATTTATAGTGGTTTTCACTGCAACTTTTGCATTACTACTAAATTTTTCAAGAAATTGAACACCAGAATCACCAATAGTATTGTAATTTATTCCAGATATATGTACCCATTTTATAGGAACAAGTTTCTTTGCATCGGTAGCTTCGCCAATAGCCAATAAAATTCTATATGCAGAGGCTACTGCTTCACCTTGATCGCCATCGAGAGCTTTTTCCTCGTCGGCTGTAAGTTGCATAAATAAAAAAAACACATACCAAAGAATATAAGAACTCTTCTCTGGATGAAGGTTTTATTTTATAAACTTCGAAATTCAAATTTCTATGACGGAATAGTGTCATTATATTTCATTACCATAGAGACAATTAATGATAAAAAAGCAACAGAATGACACCTCTATAATATATATCAAAAAAAACTTCTGATAGAGAAAGATTGAAAAAACAAATAAAACAAGATTCCTTTAATACAAACAGAATATATTTTTCCATAGTTGAGAGAATTATGATGTTTTAGTCTCTTAACTAAGCTAAAGGATATAGAATAAATAACGTTACTTTAAAAATTAATATATGGAATGCGCAGTTTACGATACCTATGTAAAAAAGAAAGATGGAAAGACTATGCATTTTGATGTGGTTGTAGAAGCAACTACTCCTCATGAAAAGGCAATCGAATACGGCAAACAGTATCTCGAAAATGTAGGTCAAGCAGGTCAAAAAATGACACAAGAAGAATGCCAATTTTGTCACATTCAAGAGGCACCTTCTATGGTTGAAAAAGATATCT
>DATFPS010000191.1:0-2375 GCA_035264705.1 Nitrososphaeraceae archaeon
TTCTCCATTAATGACTGATTTTGCTGTAGTTAGTATGAGCGATTTACTTGTGCCGTGGGACATAATTGTAAAGCGGGTAGAAGCTGCTGCCTTAGGAGATTACGTTACTGTAATTTACAATCCGGCTAGCAAAAAGCGCATTCATCAACTACGAGACACCAGAGACATTTTTCTGAAATACAGAAAATCAGAAACTCCTGTAGCAATAGTCAAGGGAGCATATAGAGAAAGCCAAGCAATAGTTATGACCACTCTAGACAGAATGCTAGAACATCAAGATATGCTTGGTATGATTACAACAGTAATAGTAGGTAATTCATCTACTTTTATTTACAATGGCATGATGATAAACCCGAGAGGATATAGATCAAAATATGATCTCATCAAAGAAGTTCCTGTCGCCACCACTTCCACTAATAACAACAGTAATTCCTGACTTTTATTATTTTTGCAATAATTTTGTAATTGCCTGTCGGAAATATCTGGAGAGAATATAAGATACATTAAAGAAAATATTCTATTCCTATAATATAGAATATTCTATAATATATTTCTTTTAGAAAAATTTGAATTTATGCTAAACATTTCTATTTGTTTATGGGAATATAACCTGGGTCATATGAATGAAAAAATTAATAGGCATACTTACCCCCACTTTATAAATGGACGTACAAGAACGTTTAGATCTTATTAAAAAAGATCCTACTGAAGAAATTGTTACCACAGATGAGTTGATAACTCTGTTACAAACCGTTGACTCACCAAGGCATTATATTGGTCTAGAAATTTCTGGAGAACTCCATGTGGGAAGTCTTATTTTAACTGGTTTTAAAATTAATGACTTTGTTAAAGCCAAAGTTCATACAACTGTATTTTTAGCTGATTGGCACACCTACATAAACAATAAGCTGGGTGGAGACTGGAATAAAATTAAAGATATCTCAAATTATTATTCTGAGGCATTCAAGTTTTTCTGTCCTAGCACAAATGTAATAATTGGCAGTGATCTTTATGATAACACAGATGACTATTGGGAAAATTTTGTACGTTTTAGCAAACATATGACTTTATCTAGAACAGTACGCTCTTTGACGATCATGGGTAGGACTGAGAAAGAAAACCTTGATTTTTCTCAGTTGCTATATCCGCCGATGCAGTCTGTTGACATCAAGGCACTCAACCTGGACATAGTCCACGCAGGAATGGATCAGAGAAAAATTCATATGCTAACAAGGGAAATTTTTCCAAGATTAGGATGGAAGGTTCCAGTTTCTGTACACCATCATTTGCTGCCGGGGCTTTCTCAACCTTCTAAATTAGGATTTTCAGAAGATTCTTCTGAAGACTTAAAAATATCAAGTAAAATGAGCAAGAGTAAACCCTCAACTGGGATTATGATTCATGATACCGAGCAAGCTATTAATGAAAAGATCCACAAGGCTTTTTGTCCTCCTAGTATTGTAGAAGGTAATCCAGTCCTTGAGCTAGTCAAATATATCATCTTTCACCAATTTTCTGAGTTTGTTATTGAGCGTCCTTCAAAGTACGGCGGAGACGTTTCATACAGTAATTACAAAGACGTTGAATATGACTTCATTAAAAATAAAATACATCCTATTGATCTGAAAAATGCTACATTTATATATATAAATAAAATAATTGAACCTGTTCGCAATCATTTTAAGGGTAGAAGACCAAAATTTGATTAAATGTCGTTAAGAATCTAGAAATCAAACAATGTTCTACAATACTATAAAATATAGACGTCCTGAATTCTAAATCAATTATATAATAATAATTTAATAAAAAAATTTCAATCTACAATGAATTATAATTATAGTATTTCCGCTACAGTAATAATAGATAATCATTATTCCTTGTATCTACATGTTTAATAATAATATTATATTATTTAATTGCAAATTTTATCATATATACATTAAAAATGCATATTTACATATGGAATAGTGATCATGTAAGCTTGGCCTGAAAGACCTAACAATAATACAAGCAAACATAGCACAAAAGATAACACACCATTTGATAGATTGTAAGGCTGTTAAGGGAGAAGTAGTTATTGTTATTAGTATCAGTAAAGCAAGAGCTGCTGGCTGATTGATTCATTTTCTCTTTTGTTTACTCTAACTCTCTTTTCTACCGTTATAACGTAGATATTCAATAATCCTAGCCGAATGTCTTATAACCAATGGCAGCGTAAAGTGAGTATGTCTACCAAAAAGAACATCCGGAAAATTATGGCTGGTGGATAAGTGAACTAGATTCTCTTGGAATCAAAAGAAAAAAAAGAAATGATATGAATGATAAAAAAGAAATTACTGATATGGCTGAGAATATAAAACAGACTCTTTTTCAAG
>DATFPS010000192.1:0-5993 GCA_035264705.1 Nitrososphaeraceae archaeon
AACTTATGAAGAACTTAAGAATAAAGGAGTTTATATCACTGCACCTGAAAAGCAGGAGTGGGGAGGTATAATGTCTAAATTCAAAGATCAAGATGGTAACTCTTATAGTCTCATATCATTGCCGCCACCAACGTAGGAAGACTGAGATATGCTATATTGCACTTTCTCTTTTTCTTCCAAGCCTCAAACCCAAAACAGTATTCTTTATTATTTATCAAAGTACTAGTGCGCTTAAAATAACTTTTTTTTAACTTGTTATAGGTCCTGTTGCTTTATGTCAGATCTCATCCGCATCTCTTTTTCTTTTCAGTCCTTTATATTACTACAATACAGACTGTAAATGTCTCCAGTATTGTTAGTGACATAACTCCACACATCCGAACTAACTGGCAGAGCTTTAAAAGTAGATTTTTGTACATCATCCAATACCTCATATACAAACTGACCAATAATAATTTGATTAGGTTTTGCAAATCTTGTCATTTTCGTTGCAATGCTAATAGTATATCCTAGAATGTCAAGATGTGGTTTTTTTATTCTCTGCTTATCCTTTATAGTAGGCGTACGAGTACCCAAGTCATATTGTGCAACTATGTTCTCACCAATATCTATACCTACACGTACTCTAATCTCTGGATAACCATATTCATTTAGAATTGGATTCATACCCTCACGCATTATCTTAATCATAGACCGAGCACAATTTACTGCATTAATACAAGGCAAATACTGGTCATTGGAACTTAAAGGGAAAAATGCTAAAACTGCGTCTCCGACATACTTTAACACATAACCACCATATGCAGCAACCATAAGAGACATTTCTTGAGTAAATGTCTGAATTATAGTTGCAAGCCTCTCAACTGGCAGAGTCATAGACATCTTACTTGAGCCTACAATATCAATATGTAAAATTACAAATGTAACTTTAGATTTTGCATATCTTTCAAGAATATTCTGTGTTTCTTCCACCATTGAGATATTAAACTCCGGTCCTCCTTTCAAAGCCTCCCACATACTATGCTGCGCATGTTTGATAGCTAAGTTGATATTTATTACCGCATCAAGATAGAACATACCTAATGAAGAAGTATTTGAAACCTGTTTAACAGATGTCTTTTTTCTTTCTTCTTCACTCGCTTCATTTTTTATAACCTGATAAACTTCGTCTTTACTAATGTCTAGCTGCATTGCAATTATATCTGGTAAAATTCCAGAATTATACAAATTGAGAATCGTCTGTCGATGTTGTTGTCGTCCTATATCTACTAAATTATAGCACCTCTCTCTCTCTTTTTCTGCAAACTTATTGTCCTAAATTCAATCTTTTTTCTCTTATGGAACGGAGTTATTCTAGTCTAATTATCTCATCCCACGTTCCTGTTGCTGAGAGCATGTAGTGTTTGCTGTTATTTCCAGATTCAAATTGTATGACGTCTCCAGATGATATTTGAATTTGAAATAATTTGTTTAAGAACTGTAGGAAACTAGGTCCTGCTACTATACTCTTGGCTTCCTTTTCAAGAGGTTTATTATGGTATTTTTGTAGGGCGTCAACTAATCCCATTCTACTAATTTCTTCCACTAGATTAGCCAAGTCCATGAAGGTCGAATTTCTTTTGTAGACTCTAAGTATTGCCATTACAAAATATGCCTCTTTGCTTCTTATATAACGTAAATGGCAATATAACGATATGTGTATATCATAGCCGAGTGTGTGTATAGGCAAAAGTTATATTCTTTGAAGTCTAACTAAATTGTTTAGTGCTCATATAATAATATGACCAGACAAGAGCATTAACAAGAGTCTTATAGCAAGATATGCTTTATAAAATAACATAATGATCAAACCTTGTAATTCTTGCGGGAAGAAAGTTCTTCTTCTTCTATTTAGTTTGCTAATAATCCTGATAACTACGTTATTGTCAACTTCACTTACAAACCAACATCAAACAATATCAATAGCACAAACAAATGATGATAATAATACTTTCAGAATATATGAAAATCCCACTTATGGAATACAGATCCAATATCCTTCTGATTGGGGAAGATTAGATCTTTCTTTTCTACAAGATTCTGCTGATATAGATTTCTATCCTCTTAGCGATACATCACTAGCAAAGAACGTTAAGTTACAAGTGAAGAATTTGCCTTTCCATAATATGACATTGGAAGAATATACAAATTCTCAAATCGATCCCACAGAAGAAATTCTTCTTGAGTCAAATACAACTACACTTGCAGATCTACCAGGCTATAAAATAGTATTTACTAATATGGTAGGACTAAAGACAATGCAAGTGTGGACAATAAAAGACGACAAAGCATATATTATTACATATGTTGCAAAAGAAGAAGACTATGAAAACGATTTGCAAATTGTACAGAAGATGATTGATTCATTTAAAATAACAAAGTTATAAAACCCTCCTCCTCTTTTATATAAGAGCAAGAACTTTGTCATTAAAAAGTCTCCTCAACTCCAATGACGAATGGTAGTAGTATAAAGTATATGTTTTAAGAAAGTAATTAAAATATAGCTGTAATGATTGGTTTATCTTTAACTAGATTACAGACCTACGTCCTTTTCTCCTAAGACTAGGTTGTTGAAGTAAACATATTAGTCAGAGATGTCGTTGTTTCTTTCGCTCAAATCAATTTGATTATGTGAGCTGGCTATATTCTAATCATACATGATTTAAATGATATATTATCATGAGAGGATCTGATCACTTTCGACCTGTATTAAAACTGGCTATAACCTACATAATAATATTGGATAGAAAAGTCTACTACAAAAGCATTAGCTCTTGTAGATAAAATGGATTACATGTTACAAAGACGAATTGTTGTCAAAGGTTTAGGTAAGCAAACAGATACCAAAGATCCATTATACAGAAAATACACTATCGATATAATAGTAATTAATATTTTGATGACCTCGTGAAAGTGTGAAAGAATAGTAAAATGAATAATCATGGTTAATTGATGTGTTGCTTTCTTATATCACTACTATATTTCCATTCCTTATAGCAAATATAACATACAAGACCCATTGAGGTGTTTCTATTTCTGTCCATAGGCTTCTGTTGTGTCCACTCTGTTGTGGGTCTTGTGCATCTCTACTTTCTTTTTTGTGATTCTATTATACAGCATGTCTTCAAGTATTTTTAATGGTGCTTCTTATGCTTCTGTTCCTGCTAGTGGTAACATAGATTCATCGTCATTCACCAGTCAGTAAAACTTATCTAGTATCCTTTGTATATATGAATGTCCAAACAAAACAATTCTATCCAAATAATTGTCTTTGGTCTGGCATATTTGGTAGAAGATAAAGAAAAGCACATGGGGATTTTAACATTCGCTCAATCTACTACTGAGTCATTTTACCCCTTGTGCTTTCTTTATTTTTTATTCTTTTAGGTACAGTTCTTTTCTCCCATTATAGTATTTGATAAATTTTCCATAGATCGTTGTGGCAGCTGTTCCAGCAAGCTGCTGAAAGATTATAGATTCAGCCAGGGACTGGAATGCATTATTACGTACCGTGATTGAATATTGTCCAACAGCTTTAATCACTCCAGCAAGTTGTGCATCTACGTTTGAAAGATACTTTATAGGATCACTACTCACAGGCTTATTCTCATCAGGAGAAATTTTAACTATTAATTATCATTATCATCATTGTATACACTGCTTAACGGAAAGTATGTCTTTTGTAGTATAATAGTTGAAATAATACAAGTACCATTTAAATCCTATTGAAAGCCTCTGCTACAGTTAATCTTCCACTGCATGATGGACATGCTCATCAATAGCTGATCCTCTATGGTTTCAAGCTTTTGGATGTGTTCTAGGATTTGATTGGCATTCCTCAGGTGTTACAACAGTAGTGACAGGTGTATTAAAGCAGCCATTAAAAGAAGATGTCCATGGAATTTCTATTGCTGGAGGAAAAGGCAGCAAATCTACAGCTACAAAAAATGATATTCCAAAGCTTGCTGAAAAACATTACAATCTATCTTCTGCTAAAATTGATAATTTATTATATGCGAGTAAAATGGCAGCAAAGCTTGATATGACATCAGCAAAGATTTTGACAGAGAAAATCTTTATCATACGCCCAATTGAGCCTGCATCGTTCTTCACAATTGGAGCTTATGACGTGGGCGGTGTTCCTACTTACCTTTTCTATTGTTTATCATTTTCCATTAAAAGAACAACCCAAGTGGTAGAATGGAACTTAACCGGTTGATATTGAATCGTCTTTTTGGCACCGTTAACTACCCCCATTGTAGAACCAGATTTTCCAGCTATTGCGTTTTTAAAGGCTTGATAGTTGGCAAATGATTCATTGTAATCATTGGCTAGTATCTTATCGGAATCAGCTACTTTATGGCCACACTGATCTATATATAAAATACGTTCATCGCTAGCCAAATTTAACGACTGTAAGTATTTACTAAGAACTTTAAGGTTAAGACCTCCTGCCCATATACCTACTAGAGTGCTATTTCCTTTTGGTGCCGATGAGTAAATTGGAACGGATATGTGTGATGTAGGAAGACCACTCGAATTGGATATTACTACATTGCCAAGATATGTATTATGGGTATTGATAGCGCCTTTGTAGTAACCTCTATGAGCAAAGTTGTTATTTGTAAGATTTGCTTGAAGTAAATAAGGTTCATTAAGATATATGTCACCATTTGGCATAAGGAAAAATATTAGTCTAAAATCCTTATCTACTGATAGAATGGATTGTCCCACTTTTCTTTTTGATATATCAACATCCTTAGGTATTCCATGCAGCTTTGCGCTTATTAAATTAGAATAAGGGGTTGATTTTACTTCTGGTAATTTACTTGTTAATTCTAATATCGCAGCTGATTTATTGAGTCTCTCCGATAAACTATCAGCTAAGAGCTTTAGCTCAATTGTCTTGTCTGATGATTGCAATCCCAGTCTTGTAATGGTATTATTTGATTGCAAGTCAGAAGGAGCAGTCTGATTGCTGCTCGTAGTAGAAGGGGATTGCTCTGATGTCAATGATGTGCTGTTTACTTGACCATGAGCAATACCCAAGTTTCCAAGTTCTGTTATTGTGATAAGTAGCACTATACTAGCGGCTATAATTATGGTTATGGATATGATGCCAACAGCTCCAACCGTAAGGTGTATACTATTCCAATTACCCTTCAACATACATTCGAGAGCTGATTTTTCTAAAGCACCCATATATTACTATACACCAGTACTTTACAACTCCTCCGTGATTTAATTTAAACTACTGCTTTTCTCCAAAATAATAAAACTTCAACGCTAGCCTAAACGCATCAAATATGTCGTTATATGATGTCACTTCCTTATCTAATGTACCATCATTATCTACAGCAGTTCTCATGCGGTAATGAGTTTATCAAATTTCTCTGGCGTCTGCAAAAATATGAAGGATAAGAATTCTTACTGTTTAGTAGAAGGTTGTTTTAGACTTGTCTGCTTGCTCATAACTTGAGATCTCACTGAGGCCAGAGATTGGTCAATTTGATATACTGCCAGCTTGTCTTTTCCAAGTAAATCAAACTTTTGCAGAATTGTGTGAAATAATGTTTCCTCTTCTATTTGTTCACTTACAAACCACTGCAAGAATGAGTATGTAGAGCGATCTTTTTCTTTTTCAGCCATATCAACTAGATCATAAATAGCCTTGGTTACAGTTTGCTCGCTCTTTAGGCCAAATTGGAAAGTAGATTCCAGAGATTCGAAACTACTTGGCGGTTTTTCAATTGCTGGAATTATCGCCTCTGCTCCAACACCATTAAGATAATGGATAAGCTTTAGCATATGTCCATTTTCTTCTGCAGCTTGTTCAAAGAAGAAGGCGGCACTTCCATCATATCCGATTCTCTCACACCACGATCCGATTGCAATGTATGCATTTGCAGATGATGCCTCATAGGAAATTTGATCATTAATTGCTTTTGCCATTT
>DATFPS010000193.1:0-9755 GCA_035264705.1 Nitrososphaeraceae archaeon
AAGAGAATGTATGAATATTGCAAAACATGTAGGAATTAGAGGCCCATGCTGTATTCAGATGAAAGAATCAGCAGAAGGTATTCTTAAGATGATTGAAATAAATCCAAGGTTTGGAGGCGGAACAATCTTTACAACTTTGGCCGGAGCAAATTTTCCTGCAATGATTATTGATATGTTAGATGGAAAAGATATTGTTAAACCCACAGTTTCCGAGATTACATTAATTCGATACTTCGAAGAGATCGTGCTTAGAAGCGGTGAAAGAGAGCATTCTGGAACCAATTTGCTATCGAATTCACATTCTCTTGAATAGACTTGTCACACGATATCTGCTCTATCTGTAGAGAGAGAATGATCTCACAAGGCCAATAGCCGGTCAGTTTCATAAGTACTATAACAAATGCGGTTGCCATTCCAATTCCTACTAATATTGTGTCCCATCTTCTTTTCTTATGTTTCTCTTTCCTAGTTTTTATTTTCTTTAGATCTTTTTCCGTGTTGTTTTTGTTTTTGTTTTTGTTTCTCATAAAAATCTTTATTTTTTCTTATATTATCTACCCTATCTACATGGTTTATTTCTAATAATAATTGTCTGATACTGGTGACCCTCTGGAAATGGTATCGATAGTACTGTAATCAATCGTCGATATAACAGACTCTATAAATAAATGAGGAAATTGAAATATATTTAAGAATATTGCATAAATAAAGCTACTGCAATATCACATATCTAAATAATACTAATGCTAATTGCTTTGATAAACACCGAGAAATTCAAATATATTTTTGATTTATACAAAGCAATTTTCTTATGAAATCCAATAAAATTTGGTTATAGAGTAGTCAAGAAGAGGGTGGGATATATACATATTATAACTAAATTCCGTATTAGGCTATAGTAATACATAATAGAAGATTCTAAAAATTCATTATTAGTATCCTGCAAACAACTCTGGCGATACTAGACCTTCTAATTACAAATGAATATTCTTAATATTGCAAACTGTGAAGATAACGTACAATATCAATTTTGAATACTTACATCAGAGAAACATATAACTAATTCATCTCTGCTTGCTTCAATGAGTTTCCTTTAGGATGACAAGTATAAAGAAGAACTCACAAACAAATTGTGTGCACAACAATTAAGCAGCTATAATATTGAAGTCATTAGCCAAAGAACACTATTACTTATTGTTGGTTAGTAGTAGTAAGATTAATCTTTATGTATCTAGGAATTTGTTTCAATTTATAAGTTATGCAACCAATATAAATAATGAAAATGATTCCTATCATCCTAGCAACAGTTTCATTAATTCTCTCATTATTTCTATCTTCTTATTCAATCAGGTCATTATTATTTTCTTACACTGCTAGGAAAGAAATACAAGAAAAAAGACTATCAGCTTATAATTATTGTAAATCCTCAGATGCGTCTGTATTAGAAGACAACCATTCTAACAAAGACATAATTTTGAATAGCGGCATAAAAAATTATAATACATGCTATTTACACATAAATAACTCTTTTACTAAGAGAATAACAAGCACAAGGGTCAACGGAATTGATTATCCTTTTGTTTCAATAGTTGTAGCAACACACAATGAACGTTTGGTAATAGATCGTTTAATGAAATCATGTGCAGCATTAACATATAAGCGTGATAAATTTGAGATTATCGTAGTTGACGATTCAGAAGACGGTACTTTTGATGTACTTGTGAATTGGAAACAGAGTATTCCAAACCTTAAAGTCATGTATAGAAATGATCGGGCAGGATGGAAAGGAGGAGCACTTAATCTGGCTCTCAAAAATATAAACGTAAATAGTTCATATGTCTTGGTTTTAGATGCAGACACCATCCTTGTAAATGACATATTGGAAAGATTTGTATTACATTTCTCTAAACACAATTCAAATGGAAATGATATAGATGTCATACAAGGCTATCCAATAGCAAGAGTCTTTAATTATAACAATACCAATTTAAACAGTACCAATATTAACTGGGTCGCAAGAGGAGTTGAGTTTAGATTAGCGCAAAGAAATATAATAGAATTTTTGGCTAAGGATCGCATTAACCTGCCTATTCAGATAACAGGCAATCTTTTCATGATAAGATCGGATTTAATTAAACAGTTTGAATTTTCAAACGATTTGTGTGAGGATTGGAAATTGACATTAGACATTTACTATCACGATATTATAATATCCTCGTATGGCGATGAAGGAAATTACAATAGTTGCAGAAAAAGTAAGAGTAAGAAAATACTTTTTGATCCATTACTTGTGTCATACTGTGAAGCACCAATCAAGCTTGCATCGTATTTCAGACAAAGAATGAGAGTAAGTGAAGGTCATACCAGAGCCTTCAGAACAAATCTGATAAAGATATTGACAAGTAAAATGGGATTCATCAATAAAATGGAGTTTTTCATTATAGGAATACAATACACAAAGTTCATACCACTGCTTGCTTTGATCATTATAGATTTCACAATACTGATTAGCAATGGAATAGACTTCATCATAAACAATAATCTAATGAAGATAACATTAATTATACAAATTGCTAATCTCATAATTATTATCGGAACTAGCCTTCTGGCAATACCTCTTTGTAGCAATATAGAAAAATATAATATTAGAGACTCATTCTACTTATTACTTTTAAACTTATTTACAATGCCTGCTTTTGTGATAGGAAGTTTAAGAGGTCTCTTTAGAAAAGATGGGATCTTTTATAAGACAGAGAGAAATTCTTGATTATTGGTAGATATGCAATAAAAGCAATATACTGTCATGCTCAAGCTTTTATATGAATTCTGTTTCTGTTATGCCATTTGCATTGCTATCCCCTAGGAATTCTCATCTCTTGTTTATTTTCTATGTTTGCATTTCTCTTTTTGATTAGATGGCCATTGTAATTACTCAGCACTAATAACAAGACCCCCTAAAATATGCATATGTTCATCTTAAATTAATAATAGAAACATTACAACATATCATACTATCGATATTTTGAACTTCTTCAATTTCTATCACTTTCTTACTCATATGATGAATATTTATTAATTCAGTTTTTGATATTGTTTTCTTCTTTATTGGGATTTAGAAGATATAAAGGATATCCGTGAGCATCTCATTGGTTAGTCCATATCTAAAGAATTTATGGCTAATGAAAGTTATTTAATAAATATACACCTATCAATTAGGATTCATGTGGCCACATCATTTTGCGAATGTCCTTTCCTATTTTTTCTAAAGGATGATCTTCGATCTCTTTCATATATCTAGCAAAAGAATTTTTACCATCTTTCATATAAATTCCGGCCCACTCTTCTGCAAATTGTCCTGACTGTATATCTTTAAGCACATTTGTCATCTTTATTTTTGAATCTTTGTCAATTATCTTCGGCCCCCTAGTCAATCCCCCATATCTAGCAGTTTCACTAACACGATTATACATTCCTGTAATGCCATATTTATGAATAAGATCAACAATTAATTTTAATTCATGAAGACACTCGAAATAAGCAACCTCTGGTTGATAGCCTGCCTCTACTAAGGTTTCAAATGCGTGCATGACCAACGTGGAAGCCCCTCCGCATAAGTCGACCTGTTCTCCGAACCAGTCTGTCTCAACTTCTTCTTTAAAAGTGGTTTGAATGACTCCTGGTCTGGTGCTACCGATGCCTTTAGCCATAGCCAATACTCTATTCCATGCAGTCTTCGTATAATCCTGGAAAACAGCGACTAATGATGGGGTACCAAAACCCTCAGAATATAACTCGCGCACCCGTTGGCCTGGTCCTTTAGGTGCCACCATTATGACGTCAATATTCTTTGGCGGTTCTATCCAATTCCAATGAATAGCAGCTCCATGGGAGAAGCTTATTGCTTTATTTTCTCTAACATGAGGAGATATCTCTCTTTTGTAGGTATTGCCTTGTTCCATATCTGGAATTAAAATGTGGATAATGTCCGCTTTAGATGTGGCTTCGCTGATCTCCACTACTTCATGACCATCATTCTGAGCCAATTTCCAAGAATTTCCATTCTTTCTTAAACCAACTATTACCTTTAGACCAGACTCCTTCATATTATTGGCTTGTGCTCGACCCTGAATACCATAGCCTATTACTGCAATAGTTTCATCCTTAATTAAACCAAGATTAACTTCATCATCGAGCCATTTTCTAGCAGTCATGAACATGAGTGAGAAATCGGTATATATATGCGCTATTATCATATATGTAAGATACAAATATATGCAAATTTGACCTTTTTTTATGATGTCGCAAACATCCTAATTCAGACACTTAAAAGATAATTTATCCTACAGTTTTTTATTAGGACTTGTGAATCGTATACCTGTTGATCAAATACAAATTCTTTTAGTACATCTCAGACATTCTATAATTACCCTTTCCTGAAGATGCTGTAAAATCTTGAATTTTTTCGAACCGCAATTAGGACAAATAGGGCATGATCTAGACTGTTTACCAAGATTCACCATCTTTGTGGATTGCTATTAGAATGAGATATCATCTTAATCCTTGTGACACCTTCTATTTCTTCAATTATCTCAGCAACACCATTAGGAACTAGCTTCTTCCAATTGTCCCTTTCGGCTATTGTTTTCCGTATATAAGTCCCATTGTAGTATTTTTTTGATATGAATTGAGGTTTCTTGATTTTAACAGTTTCTTCAACAAGGCTCCTGACAAATTGATTACCAGAAAATAAGACATCAAAATGAGGAACCATTGATCTCAAATGCGCAAACCATCTTGCATTATTTTCATCATTGATAATTGGTACAATATAACATTTTGTAAGATCTATCCGTGCTTCTGATAGTGCCTGATGTATCATTAATATTCTCTCACCAGCAGTAAAAGGATCCTGAGATATATAGTTAAATTGTGCACTTCCTATAGCAATTATCAATTCTTCGCAATCTTCGAATATTTGTTTGGCAAGCGAAAGGTGTCCTTTATGAAAAGGTTGAAAACGACCTACCATTATTCCACGTATTATTTTCTCATTCATCCCTTTTTCCTAGTTTTGCTTTTTGTTGTTCAATCTCCGTGTGTTCAATTTTACGAAAAAGAGGTTCAATAGCTCCAAGAGTATGACCGGCAGAAACTTTCAATTCTGATACAGATTGCCATTCTTGCTGATGTACCGCTCCTGACATACCTAATTGTGACCAAATTTTCTCGCTAGAGAATGGAATAAAAGGCTCTAGCATAATAGAAATCGATCTGACTGCGTTTATGGCAATAAAGATAGTTGTTGCAGCCTGACTGATGTTGGACCATGGTTGTTTTTTCTGAAAATATTGATTAAAATGAGTGGTAAATTTCAGGATTCGCTTCAATGCTTTATCACACTCATTCTGAGATAACAGAGAACCAACTTCGGTAGAGATAGCCTTAATCTCATCTATACTTGATAGGTCTTCTATGTCATAGCTTGTTGGCGGAGGAACTTTATTATTGAACTTTTTCTGGGTAAACGTCAATGCCCGATTAATAAAATTCCCAATATTTGCTATAAGTTCATTATTAATTTTTTCTAAGAAGGAATCCCAGTCGAAATTTATATCTGATTGGGAATATGGCGTTATTGATGCGATATAGAATCGCAAATAGTCCGGATTAAAAGCAGATATAAAATCTCTTAAACCAATATACCAGCTTCTACTCTTAGAAATTTTTTGATTGTGAAGCATCAAATGTCCTCTAGTAGGAAGATAATTTGGTAGTTTGTACTCTTCATCTAATCCCATGCGCATAGCAGGCAAAAAAAGATAATGGTGATAAACTATATCCTTACCTATAAAGTGATAGATTTCTGAGTTGTTCCAAATCTCTTTACCATTCCGCCCTGATTTTTGAATAAACGCTAGGAAAGTAGAAATATAACAAAGGTGGTTATCAAACCATCCATAGAATACTTTTCCTTTTGCTTCAGATAATGGGATCGGAACACCCCACGATAAATCTCTAGTTATATCCCAGTCTTGAAGTCCTTCATTAATCCAATTGATTACATAGTTAGCAACATCGTGTTGAAGATTCTCATTGTTTGTCAACCATACTTTGAGTTGATCGGAGAAATTCGAAAGTTTAAAAAAGTAATGTAAGCTACTCTTTTTTATTGGCGATCTGCCGCAGATACCACACATAGGATCCAATATTTGATACGGAACCCGACCGCATTTTTCGCACAAATCGGAATATTGATTTTCTGCTCCGCAATTAGGACATTTACCCATGACATACCTATCTGGCAAAAATTTTTTGTCAAACTGACAATAGAATTGAATTACTTCTTCTTTGTAAATGTGACCGTTATCATTAAGCTTCTTGAATACATATTGAACAAACTCTATATTCTCCACTGAACTTGTTTTCGAAAAAAAATCAAAAGAAATTCCTAGTGATTTAAAATCATCATAATCGCGCTTATTCCAAGTATTCACGTATTCAGATGGTGTTTTATTTTCCTTTTCAGCTTTGATTAATACTGGAGTTCCAAAATCATCGGAGGCACATACATGGTATATCTCTCTTCCACGAAGTCTTGAATATCTGGCAAAAATATCTGCCGGCAAATAGGTAGATGCAATATGGCCGAGATGAATTTCACCATTAGCGTAAGGAAGTGCACTGGTAACTATAGCACTTGTAATCTTATGATATGGTTTATCTTCCACTAAAAATTGGTCAGAATTTGACTGATTTTAAGTTATCCCCTCTTAGAAATAACAAATGGTCCTGTATAATTTGCATGTTATTTCAATAACTCTTATATATCTATCTTTAAACAAATATAAGAAGATCGTTCTAAAGTTCTTATAACAATGGAGAGATATCTTACACGTTATGATGCTCGTTAATTTATATTGATATCTATTGAAATAGAGCATATAGTAATAGTAATAAATGGCAATTAATTCATACGAAATTAGATCTTTGCATTATTGTCTCTTATAATACACTGACTCAAAAGTCCAAAGCATAATGAGACTTCAATAGAAATGTAGGTCAGGCCTGTTATTATTCTCATTACTTTTTTTATATGTTATTCGTTGTATCCTCTATTGTCTTACAAAATAGCAGACATCCGACTAGCGCAGAATGGGAAAATGTCATATCAGTGGGCCCGCGATCACATGGTAATACTCGATAAGATCAAAAGCAAAAATGAAAAGAAAAAGCCTCTCGCAGGATACAGAATAGGTTTTTGCCTTCACATTACAAAAGAAACCTCTGTTTTAGTGATGACGGCAAAAGAACTTGGTGCAGATGTAGCTTTGTGCTCGGCAAATCCCTTATCTGTACAGGATGATATTGCTGCATTTCTATCTTCTGAAGGAATAACCACCTTTGCTTGGAGAGGCGAAACAAAAAGAGAGTACGATGCATGCATTGATTCTGTCCTTAAATTCCGACCTAACATTATAACAGATGATGGATCTGATTTACATATCGCTGCTAATAAAACCAAAGTGAAAATATTTGGAGGTTCAGAAGAAACAACTTCTGGGGTAAAAAGGTTGAGAGCATTAGAGATGAGAAAAAGATTAATGTATCCTGTAATAGCGGTCAATGATGCTTATACAAAACATATGTTTGATAATAGATATGGTACAGGTCAAAGCACAATAGATGGTATTTTGAGAACAACGTCACTTTTCCTCCCTGGAAAACAAATTATAGTATGTGGATATGGTTGGGTAGGAAAGGGAGTCGCAGCAAGAACCAGGGGCATGGGAGCTATCATCACTGTAACAGAGATTGACCCCATAAAAGCAATTGAAGCAAATATGGATGGTTTTAATGTAAAACGATTATCTGATGTTGTTTCTATTGGTGACATATTTATAACATGTACTGGTCAGACACATGTTATTCGTGAAGAACACATCAAGAAAATGAAGAGCGGCGCTATCCTTGCCAATGCGGGTCATTTTGATATAGAGATTGATACAAAGTATCTCTATTCCCAAGATAAATCTCCTGCAAGTGTTAGAGCAGACGTAGATTGCTTCAATATTGTCGGTAAAAAAATATATCTTATATCAAAAGGAAGAGTAGTTAATCTAGTTGGCGCTGAAGGACATCCACCAGAAGTAATGGCATTATCTTTTGCAAATCAATTATTGTCAATTATCTTCATTTCAAAAAATTATCATAAGATGGAAAATAAGATATATAAGGTTCCAAGAGAAATTGATCAAAGCGTGGCCAAATATGCACTGAATTCTATGAATATAGAAATTGATACAATGACAAAAACACAAAGACGATACATTGGTAGATGGGAATAATTATATTTTGTAAAATACTAGAATATCTATAGAAAATTGTGACTTTATATCTTTAATTATTTCTCACCAGATCTTGCAAGACAAAAAAATATAATGAGTTATGTAAACTTAATTCTCTATCTATACTTAATTACTTATGAATACAGTTCGGTTGTGAAAACATCAGATAGTTCATTATTAAAAAGCAGTAAGAGCTTCAGATAATATATTGCATTCTTCTAACAATACTAAATTTTTTGGGCCCACATAAAGGAGAAATAATGTATTATCTTATTCTTTATACTACAGTCGACATCTCAATATTTTTTTAAGACAGAATATAGAGTGTTGCCTTTTTTTATTTAATTCTATCTTAGTATAATATTTTAAAAGGCAATGGAAGATATATTACTAGAAAAGGAGCAGTAAGATTTTGTTCGATTAGTTAGAAAAGCAAACGATGTTATGATAGCTTTACCATATTGGTAGACTAATAATGATTGAAGCAGATGACGCTATTAAGGTTGTCGATACGGTGGCCAAAAATCTGATGGGTGTAGCCATGAATAAATCCAATTTCGAAAGGCTACCAGATAGCTACTGGGGTTATTTTGCAAGAGGACATGATAGTAAGGGTAAATTCGGTGTCATAATTACATATTCAGAGAATTCAGACGACGTTGTTCAATTAATTGAAATGTACCAACAATGGGCGACAAAGAATAAGACAAAGAACAAAACATAAATAAATATATATATATACATATATATATAAGTCAAAGTCAGCATATTTCATTCACTCATTGTTCCATTTCATCATGTAAAGAATTATTCAAATTACTATGGATTAGTCGATTGTCTCTATTTCAGCCTATTAAAGACCTATAGAGAGGAACAATGCCTTATTATTTTGTAAAAAAATATGAGGCGCATACTTTAACAAATATCAACAAATATCAAACACTTATTAGGTGCATATTCAGGACAAATTCTCATTAATCAAGCTCTAAGGAAAAGTAGATAATAAATTTAAGATCAAAAAAGCAAAGTTACTTTAATAACATCATATTTAAAAAGAAGAACATAAGGATTTTATTCTATTGTCATTCCAGTATATTGTTCTCTATTTTGGTATCGATTTTTAAGCCTATAAAATAATAATTAGTGCTAATGCGTCATATGGCCTGCATCTTTGTTCATACTCTTTGAGGAACATGTTAGAAGTCTTATCGATCATAAACTGGCACATTCTCGATAGAGCAATTGAAAAAAGATCATTGCAGTAATATAGAATCAATTACAAGACAGTTCAATTTTGGATGCGCAGTTAACACAACAATCTTAAATTCTTGCTTTACAACATGTCTTCGTCATAAGATTAGACGGTCTTGACCATAAATTTTAATGATTCTTAATCTTCTAGATCTTCAT
>DATFPS010000194.1:0-6375 GCA_035264705.1 Nitrososphaeraceae archaeon
ATTACTTGTATTCAGAATAGTAGTAAGACTTTAAATAATGAATATTATTAGATCTAACTATGAGTGCAAGTACAAAGAAAGAATCCATTCCAAAAATTGTAGCACTAGAAGTTCTTGAGAAGAATGGAATTAACATAGAAAAACTAAAGGAATTGATTACCAAAGGAGTCGGTGCAGAATTTACAACATACTATTATTATACTATATTAAGAATGCATTGCACTGGACTAGAAGGTGAAGGCATTAAGGAGATAGTAGAGGATGCACGAATTGAAGATAGAAACCATTTCGAAGCAATGGTTCCTAGACTCTATGAATTGGGAGGTAGTTTACCTAGGGACATAAGGAAATTTGCCGATCAGGCTGGCTGTCCGGATGCCTATCTTCCAGATAACTGGGAAGATATTAACTCAATACTAAAAGTCTTGTTAGAAGCCGAACAGTGTGCAATTAGGTCATGGGGAGAAGTATGCGATATGACGGCAGGAAAAGATCCCAGAACATATGATATTGCGCAAAATATCATGCAAGAAGAAGTTGAGCATGAAGCATGGTTTATTGAACTTCTATCAAAAAGACCTTCGGGACACTTTAGAAGGAGTTTCGTAGGTCAATCACCCCATACTAGAGGACAAGGTGGTCTCATACATCTTTGATGGAATTATATAATTTATAAAAGGTTTTTCCTTTTTCTTTTCTGTCTATATATTCATGCTTTATCGAGTTTGTAGTAGCAACGATGTAACGGATAACTCTATGGTTGTTTTTAAAATTAGCAAAGATGATATACTTGTAGGAAGGAGAAATGGGAGATTATTTTCATGCAATAATTCATGTCCTCATAGAGGCGCATCTCTTTCAAAAGGCGATTTCAATGGAGATAACATTGTTTGTTATATGCATGGATATGAATACAATGTATTTACTGGAAAGTTAGAACATATGAAATCATGGAAAAAAGATAACTCTTGGATGGAGCAAAGCTTCGAGTGGAGAAAGTCAGGTGATTTGACTTTATATCCAATAATGGAGAAAGACGGCGCTATCTACATAGAGTTCAAATAATATAATTTACAAGTGTCTCATAAAACTGTGGATAAAAATTTCTAGTTTATTAATCAGTCACTCCGTCATATCCATACAATGCTTATAGAGAATTTAAGATAAATCTTGAACTATTACTCAAATAAATTCTTGAACATTCTGATGCATTACAATTCTAGTCAAAAACATGCATGGGATATACCTCAATGGGATGTATTTGGCATATGACGACTATCAACCTGATCTTCTACCAAATGTTTAAAATCATCTTAGAAGTTCGGATTTAAAACTAAAAAACATTGCGATTCTAAATTATACCTATATCATATTATGTAATTGTTATGAATTTTCTGGATTTTCTGTTTTTCTGTCTCTAAATTGGTTTGAGGATTATACACCTATCTGAGCCTTTGGTTCTTTTGAAACAAATACAACTCTAGGTTCGTTATGCACAAGTTCGTATCTGTATTTGAATAATTAATGATTACTGTCATTTAATAATGAATTTAACCTCTTTGTAGCATTTGATCTGTGATATGATTTATCGTTAATAACTAGAACTGCTTTCATGTATTTTGTCACATAAGGATAACCTTGGTAAGCCATCCTAACCTCATTTTAAATTCCATATCTCTATTATTTGCTGTTATAGTAGTGACGCCTTCAATAACCTGTAAAATAGATTCATACTCTAAAACTAAAATATTCATAATGAAGTCTATAGTTGATTCTCTTAATGCAAAGTGTCTCTCTCTGCTGCTTGTTGGCGTTTGGCGTTGTTGTTCATATATTGCATTAAATTTCGGCTTGAAAATATTTGTTTTTATTCTCCTTATCATGATAGCACGTAAGATACAAGTTGCCAGCCGTTGTAATTATTATTAGAATAATGACAATAATCCTTATCTATAAACATATTAAAACATCTTTTTCTGATTTTGCTACAATAGCTATAAACCATATTTGGATCTGTATTGAGTCGATCAATATTATATAAGTTCTGATAAAGCATTCTCTTGTAGAAGATGAGCTATTCGCTCCTCGAAAAAGCAGGCTTCAATATAACATTATATTTATTGTTGAAATTATCATAATAGAATACTCTATGAATTATTTTATCCCAACAAATATAAAGAAAGAACTTTGGGCTTTAATACTCTATTCTATTCAGAGTTAAAATCGAAAGAATTGTGCCTCTAGCAACTACTTTAGAGCAGACATTATCTGATTTCCATTTTTCAAGTTAGTTTCTATTGCATGATAGCGTATACTATTTGCTCTAGCTAGAGATGATATAAATTCAATCTTGTGTTATTCTTCATTATAACTATTCTATTTTGCCGTATGATTCTGTATTGTGTGCTGTTTGAGCTCTTCACGAGCTTGAAATTTCATACCGCATGTATCACATGAAAAAGTCGCAGAAACATTGATGTTTGATTCGTCTGATTTTTCACTCGCAGTTTGAGAAACATTAGTGGTGCTAGGTCGTATTTCTTTTTCGTTTGGCATCCATAATGAACATATTCCATGCGGAGCAATCATACCTGACGAACTACCCTTTATATCTATTCCTTCGTCTGTGACAATATAACAATGATGTGGCTTCATAAAATATGTACAGTTATAGCAGAAATATGCAGTATGCATATCGGTGCCTGCAAACTGTTCTATCTCGATGTATCGTGCAGCAACCTTGGGTAACTTTATTAGTTTTGTTGAGTCTTGGGGTAGGTTCTGAGTAGAGTTAAACAGAGAATCTTTTGACATACTATAACTATATCCTCTACTTTAATGCAGAGGATACAAATTATAAATAAGATTTGAATATTTTCTCCATAACAACATATCCCAACCTCGATATACCTAATTTGTTTTGCAATATTTTAGTATGATAGTGAAGTTATTAGCTTGTTGAGAATTTATATGATCTGAAATTCACGGTATTTATAATTTAATATCTTGTCTTTCATCATAGAAGTATTAGTAGGGTGGTTGTCTTTTTCATGCTCAAGTTACAACTACTAATGAGCTTGGATAACATTGCAAATACTTAATCTGAAGAACATATAAAATGTTGGTGACTACTATAGATGGTTGCAACTGGCTAGAAGCAAAGATGATCAGATATTTTGTGTTTATTTTAGTCTCATTGCAAAAATCCACATATGTCCTCTTTGTGATAAAGCCCTTAACCTCTAACGAAACTATCAAGTTCAAATATATTGATGGGTATGCTGTGCAAAATACATGTCGAGGTAAAAAATAGTCTGTTTGTATAGCAGATGAGGACTTAAATCCTAAGATCTATATCATATACCAAAACACTCGTAATTTTTTGTAAACAGATTATTAGAAGCAAGAGGTATTCGGTACGTATTTGAGATAATTTAACGAATTATAGATAGTTCTAACAATCGCAACTTTTTAATTCAATAATTCATAAAGAATTATTTTAACACATTTAAGAAAACTTAGAGATTGCTTTCTCCTTTATAATTTATTAATCCGCCAGATTCAACTATCTTAGCGATTAAGGCAGGAAACGGCTTCATCAAGTAGGACTCATTGTTTGATAAATTGGTAATTTTGTTCTTACTAATATCGATATCCAGATAATCTTTGTCTGTAATTCTCTTGATTATGTCTTCTTCAACCTCTATTGGTAGCAAGTAACCACCATCTACAGCATTCCTATAAAATATCCTTGCAAAAGATGGTGCTAGAATTGCCTTTATACCAGTGCCGGAAAGAGCAATGGGTGCATGCTCTCTACTCGAACCACAACCAAAATTACTACCGCAAACGAGAAAATCTCCATAAGATACTTTCTCGGGGAATTTGGGATCTATTCCCTCCAGAGCATGTTTGGCCAATTCTTTGTGGTCATGGATTTTAAGATAGGGACCTGGAATAATGACGTCGGTATCAATATTTGCTCTATCATACTTATGAACTCTGCCTCTCATCTTAATCAGTTCCTTGTGTCTCGCGGATCTGTAATTTTCCCTGTTATGGCTGATGCTGCCACTACAAGGGGTGATGCAAGATATGTTTTTGATTCCACATGTCCCATTCTGCCTGGAAAATTTCTGTTCGTCGTACTCACACATATTTCATCCTTACCTAACACTCCCATGTGTGCTCCGCAACACGCACCACAAGTTGGCGGTCCAATAACAGCTCCTGCTTCCATGAAAATACTAACCAAGCCCTCTTTCATGGCCTTCATATAGATTGATTGTGCTGCTGGCAGCACCTCTGTTCTAATTTTAACTTTCTTTCCTTTAAGCAATTTAGCAGCTAATCGAAGGTCTTCAAGTTTTGCACCTGTGCATGATCCGATATATGCCTTGTCTATTTCGGTACCTTGCAATTCTCTTGCGATGCTAATATTTCCAGGAGAAAATGGCTTTGCTACAATCGGTTCTAATTTGTCAATTTCGTAAGTGTACACTTCAGAAAACTCTGCATCAGAGTCTCCAAGCATTGCAGAGTAGGAAGAGTCTGTTCGTTCGCGGAGATATTCGTCGGTAATTGAGTCAGGTTCAATAATTCCATTCTTGGCGCCAGCTTCTGTGGTCATATTAGTCAGCGTTAGACGCTCTTCCATACTTAGCTCTTTTATTACTTCATCAGAAAACTGCATTGCCTTATAATTTGCACCATCTGTTCCAATATCACCTATAATCCTTAGTATGATGTCTTTAGCCATTATATAGTCAGGTTTTTTCCCTTTCAATTTGAACATCATCGTCTCCGGTATTTTAAACCAGATTTGGCCGTTCATTAGAACATATGCAATATCTGTATGACCTAGACCAGCAGCAAATGATCCCATTGCTCCCGTAGTATTTGTATGGGAATCCCCTCCGACATAGACCTCTCCAGGCAGCACCAGTGCTTCTTCATGTGAGAGAGTATGACAAATGCCGTACTGTCCTAAACCGTATTTGAAATGCTTTTTTATTCCAAATTTCTTACTCCAATTAGAAAGAGCAATGACGTTATCAGCAGAAATTCTGTCAGCAGCAGGAACGAAATGATCTTCTGTTATCCAGACTCGATCCGGATCCCAAATCCGCTCAAGTTTTTTCCCCTTTTTTTCCCATTCACTGAATACCTTGATAACTCCGGGTCCAGAAACGTCATGCAGCATGACTTTATCTATTTTTGCAAAGACTACATCGCCTGGTGAGACATGAGACTTTCCCGCCGCTCGAGCAAGTATTTTTTCAGTAATTGTCATACCCAAAAATTATTCACTATATCGATAATTCGAGTTAAATCACAGATTAATACCTTTTGCATAACGTAAAACACAAAAGCATGGGTAGAATATTAGATTTATTGGAAATTCTGTCTTTATCAGTATCATTAAAAACAAGCAAATTCAATCTTTTTCAAAGCCTCAACTTACCCCGTTTTAAATTCAGAGATAATGATATTCTTGTACTTTCAAGTAAATATGTTTCTATGAGTGAAGGTTCTGTAAAGAAGTTAGATAGTGTCAAGAACATAAGCGGGAGAGCAACAGACCTTGCGTCTAAATATCATATGAACGCAAAGCTAGTTGAGCTTGTTATCCGTGAATCTGATTATATCTTAACAGGTATACCTGGTTATTTGCTTGCAATCAGAGATGGAATTATAGCCCCCAATGCAGGAATTGACAAGTCAAATGCATCTTCAGGATTTGTGATTTTGTATCCTCGCCAACCTTTTAAGACTGCAGAGAATTTGCGACGAAAGTTCCTGCTAAACCTTGGCATTAAAGTTATGGTTATTATTGCAGATAGCCGATTAATGCCTACTAGAATTGGTACTACCGGTATTGCTATATCATGTGCGGGTTTTGAACCTGTTGAAGATCAAAGAGGAAGAATAGATCTATTTGGAAACATTCTCAAAGTAACTTTTAAGGCAGTGGCAGATAGTCTTGCGACTATCGGAGTCTCAGCAATGGGTGAAAGCAATGAATTAATACCTGGGATAGTTATACGAAATATCAAGGTAATTGCTACAGACAGAAAACTTTCTTGGCATGACATGGCCGTAGATGCGACAGAAGACATTTACATGAGGGGCTGTGAAATATCAAAATTGATTTTCTAACATAACAGAATTAATTATGTAGACATAGAGTTTTAATAACGCGCTATACTGAAAATGACTGCCTGATATATGTCCGAGTTCTTAACTAGCTATCCTAGGCGCATAAGCGTTGTAAAAGGATTGCATGATTTTATACGTCATGAAGAAATTGAATTAGACCATTTAAGTTTAATGGTAAAGATAAAGAAAGACGAAATAATTAAAGCTCTTATTAAA
>DATFPS010000195.1:0-3193 GCA_035264705.1 Nitrososphaeraceae archaeon
TTAGGTCCTATTTTTGATGCTGGAATATTATAGTATTCTCCTTTGAACTCTACAACATCTTCTGTCCATATCTTTTTCAAAGCTTGAATAAATTCATCTGCTCTTTTACCCCTATTAATAAAGGGAATATTAGAAGCTTGATATTCATCTTTTGACCAACCAATCCCAAGACCACATATAGCTCTTCCTTCTGATAGAATATCTAATGTAGCAAATCTTCGTGCTAATATTACAGGATTGTGAAACAGCATATCTATTACAGACGTTCCTAATGCAATTTTGTTAGTACTTGCAGCTAAATATGTAAGCGTTTCTAATGGGTCAAATACTTTCTGGTAGTCTATAGGAAGACTACCATCGCGAGTTCCAGGATAGGGGGTTTGTGGATTTAAAGCCCAAAGAAGTCTCTCAAAAACCCATAGTGAATCAAAGCCCTCTTGTTCAGCTAGCTTTCCAGTCTGAATTATATTTCCTCTTGTAGCTTGTTGACCAGCTAATGGTAAAAGAATACCAATTTTCAAGGTAATTTGCAATTTCGTTACTACTATTAAAAGATAATACTATGCCTGATCTTGACTTTAACGAACATGCCGAATAGAGAGTATTTAGATATATATGTTGTGATAATTTATACTTTGCCAACTTACTCTCCGAATGCGTCAGTTTTTATGCATTTCTAACCTATGTATAATTTTAATTACTTAATTTTTTATATATTGCTAACTATATTAACATCTAATTTTATATTATTCAATCATTTCAGCTTTTTTTTGAGATCCCAAGACACGATATGCTTTAGTCGATCTGAATCTATATATTATAATTATTAAAATACACCATAAAACACATAGCTAGTGGGTTCAGTGGGAAGTGGGACAGAATTGACTCTATTTTACCACCCGCTTTGTTACAGTTATTATAATATCTTAATAAGACAAGTTAATTCAAAGCTTAAGGCTGTCATTCATATCTTTCTAATCTACCATTATTATGATAGTAGAATGATACCAAGGCTTTTTCGTACTCCGTCCAGTGTAGAATGTGTGCAGAAAGTATTACATACGGTGGGTAAAGTATTACATACGGTGGGGAATAGTGTTGGAAATTTCCGCAGAATGCGGGGAAAAGTCAAATTTTCTAATAACATCACTTATTCCGTGGAAGAACGTGTGGAAGGACCCATTGATATGATTTAGTAGATGTCATAGATTAAATTGGATTATAGAAGTGAAGAGTCGGTATCATTTCCCAGATTTCTGACCCTTCTACTTTGTAAACATCACTTTGATTGTATTGGAATAGTTGAAAAGAAGAAAAAAAGGCCTCACCTAATGTTCTTTTCTTAATATGTATATGATGGTAATAATAATATTATATATTTTATTCACATAGCTTCCTTAAACAGTATCTTAAGTAACTACCATTAGATTCTTGCCATGATGTTCAAGTAACATTTGTTTTTGTTGTTCTCTAAGCCTTCGATCAAAGTCTTCGTGATGATAAAGACAAAATCCTTTCAATTTCATATTATCGTCATCATATTTTGTTGGTAGTGACATTTCATATTCTATGAGTTTATCAATTCGATTAAAGTAAGAGAATGAGGCTAAATCAGCAATTACAGATATTCCTTTTTTACCAGAGAATTGAGGCTGCTTTGCTAATCCTGCAAGAAATGAGATTAAATCTATATCAGAATGAAAATATGCGTTTACAGAATCTATGATCACAAGAGAGCCTTGTTTTTCATATTTTCTTACATCAATGATATTGCTTTGATTATTCTTATTCTATCCTGACAATACACTTCTAACCATCTCAGCAGTTTCATAATATGGAAGGATTAATACAATTTCATTGTTATCTTCAAGTTGCATTTTCGTATAATATGAATAAATCCTTCTTAATGTGTTCATATCAGGATATACAACAAGGTAATGTACATCATATTCGGATAGTCTCATTTCTTCAATGATAGCATCACTGGTGCCCTTTGTTACTTGTATTTTTACTCAATCCCTATGATGCTATGTTGAATACAACGGTATTAACTATTGTAACAAGTAGTTATACAACATTGATTTTACCATGACAATAACTAGTACAGCTTCTAATAAGTCGATTTTAATTAGTGTGTATAATGGAAATGCTCTTACATCTAGCTATCTATCTATTTAGATGCAATTGTAAAACCCATCTGAAGAGTTTCCTCCTCTCAAACTGATTATTATACATATTGCGATACATATATTGATATGTAAAGTAATCCATCTATTTGCTATAGAGAAGATAAAAGGATGGATAAAGTTCTTAAGGCAGTCCTGAAACGACAAATCCCATTTATTATAGGTGGTACTATAACTGGTATAATTGTGACATATTACTATGGCTTTTTATTTAGTATTATCGTAAACAGTGCTATTTGGATGTTTATCTCTTTTATTGTCAATAAGTATTACTATAAGTCAACAGGATTTAAAGATGAGAAATATCTTATGCAATATGCACTATCAAAGTTTAATTCTAGATCAAGAGGAGTTTAGAATAATTTAGCCAGACTCATTACTTATGATTATGATGCTCATTATAGAGCATTTTTTGCAAAGGCTTAATGACCGCAGAAATAGATGTAACGCTGATTTCTGTGTCTTCTAGCATTTTTACTAAATCCTATGATATTCTTTTTCTTTTCTTTTTAGAAACTTTACCTTTATTAAATAATGTACAAAAATATTACTGTATACTGCAAACTTTCTGTGTTAATTAGGATAGAGTTCTTCAAAATACGCTAATCACAAGTACAACAAAGAAACTGTGGATCTATTTATCAATCAGCGATATCCCATTTATATCATCATTATCATTATGAAAACTTTCTGGGTCTTCTATTCTGTAGGTATCATTCCCATTAGACTCTCTTGGTAAGTTGGATGGCATCGCGGTAATGATATTATCTTAAAAGCAGTAGCATTATCCATAATACTTTTTGTGAAATGTTTCAGTAGTCTCTCATAAAGCCTCTTAGCTTCGTCTAGTATCATGTCATTATAACCATCAATATGCAATGATAGTGATTTGTTGTGTTGTTGTTGATGATGATGGCATGTTATAAGCTAGAAAATTATTATATTTGTCAGGGTTTCTTTTTAACAACCCAATTACTGATGCAAGAAGGAATTGTAAGAATACCTTA
>DATFPS010000196.1:0-5039 GCA_035264705.1 Nitrososphaeraceae archaeon
TATATATATAGCTGATAGTGGAAAATGTGCATGAAAAGAAGGAATTTGTCTATATAGTATGTTTCTCACCTCCATGTCTTGCATTATAGACAGTTTTTTTGTTGTCATTCTCAATTAAGATAAAAAATATTTGCTTTAATCAATCATCTTATATTTTTATTAAATCTTTATCATCTTCATCCGACACTATTTTGTCATCTGTTTTGATTTCATTATATTAAACTGATATCAATACGAGCCAGTGTAGTTAACTTGTTCAGTGGTTATCCGTTGTGTTAACACTCAAAAATTAGAATTCTTATCATTACCATAGAAGATATTTTGCTTAAATTTTCTCAAGCGATTAGTAAGTATTGGGTGCGGTATCGTATCCATTCTTCTATCGCATCAAGTCATTATATAAATATATATGTATATATATATGCTGAAATATTTAGACAAATTATATGATATCAATTCTGAACACAAATTTTAATATTACAATAAGATCATCTTTATCTATTCTGCCAACTTCTTCTTCTATTATTCTGACTACCTTAGGAATCCTAGCTGCATTAGCATTGGTCATTATTTCCTTGTCACAAATTGATACCGCATCAGCCCAGACTATGCCAATTCAAAATATGAGCGCTAATGTTACAAATAGCAATAGCACATTATCTGTTTCTGGAAATGCATTTACAAAAGTAAAACCTGATAGAGTAGTCATTTCAATAGGAGTTGAAACAACAAACAAAACAGCAAAAGCATCTCTAGCTGCAAATTCTGAATTAATGAATAAGACTATTTCTTCATTAAGGAATTTAGGTGTAAAAGAAAATGAAACTAGCACTTCTTCATTTACTATATCCCCCAACTACAATTATACAAAATCAGGAACTATACTGAATATAACAGGATTTACTGTAACTAATTCTATACAGATTGATAGTTCAACTTTAGCCAATATATCTAGCTGGATTGATGCAGCTGTAGCATCAGGAGCCAATAGTATAAACAGCATTGATTTTAGAATATCCAATGACAAATTAGAAGATACTAAAAATATGCTTATTAAGGATGCAATTGCCAATGCAGAAGAGAAAGCTGATATTGTATCTTCAGCGCTCGGATTAAAAGTAATTGGACTTAAATCAATAACTGTTGGTGAATTTGATTATATTCAACCTCCACAACCATATATGGAAAAGAGATTTGATGCAGCTGGTGGTGCCGCCCCAGCTACAACAGCAACGCCTATTCTTGCCGGAGAACAAGAGGTATCTGTTAGTGTAAATATTGTTTTTCTTATTGGTTGACTACCAACATTATTGGTGACAGTGAGTCAATTCAGCATTACTTCTTTTATTTTTGAATTGGATTGCATCTATAAAGCATCTATAAAGTCTTATCTTTTATGAATCTGATTTTATGGATGTTTCTTGTTTTTTAGTTATAAAATCATATAAAGCCACAATATTCTTATTATATAAGACATGAAATATGATCTTGCTTATCAGTTAATTACAGACATCTTATCTCAGAAAGATATACTTCTATCAGTTAATAGCGGAAGTGGGATATGCGAAGCAAAAGTAGAAGAAGAAGGCTTATCTTTTAGGATTAAAGAAAAATGGGCGACAATTGGGGATGAAGATAGACCATGGCATATTCACCTTAATATGGATGAGGTTATAGAAGCAAAGTTCGTAAAAGAACCTAGGTCTGATGGAAAACAAAGCTATAGTATAAGATTCTTTGATTCAAAAGGTAATTTGGCAATGCGTGCAAATTTCACTAAAATGTATGACAGTAGTGGAAACCCACTAAAGGAAAAAGTTGCCAAGTTTGACGAAATATCTTCAAAATATGGAGGCAAAGAATCAATTTCACTAAATGGATGATAAATTGTTACTTGCTCGCTTGCTATTATATTTAATACAAATATCTGAAATTCCACAACTAGAGTGCCATATATGCCATATAGAACGAAAATGTTTTGAGATTAAGATCTAATACTTTTCGCTTTCACTTCTAAATTTCTTTTGTTATCATGCAAGGGAACCTGCTACTTGCTTGTCTGTCATATCTTAATTGTAATATAATTCTTTGATCCCTTAAATGCAAATCCAGTGATACAAACTCATTTCCAATGAAACTAGATTTGTGTGTGCCTATTAGCAGTTTGCAGCAGCAGTCACAACATATTCAATATTCAATATTTTTGTATTTCCTATCAACAAAGAGGCTAAAAGTGCTAGTTAATACGTTTATGAATATATATATTTCTGAGCTAATTTCGACTATACTTAGTGCTATGGGTAGTGGTAACAACTTTTAGCTTTCCTAGTCTTTTATCTTTACCTTCAAATACTTGTAGAGTATGATCAGTGTCATTGCTCTTAAATTTCCTTCTACCTTATGGCCTGTGAGAAATAAGCTAATTGCTATAATCAATAAGACAAGACCACTGATAGGACTCGTGTTTTGGCCTATAACATAACTTGCTATCATGGATATTCCGACAATATACAATGATAATCCAATATAATGTAGTATTTTATTGACTGGATGCCTATGAGTATTCCTAATGGCCTTCAGAAGGCTAAATGCCAATTCAATCTTAGTGGGAGATTAAGAGATTTGAATCTTGTCAGTAAGCAGGTTGATTGTTTTTATTTTCTTCATAACATAATATAAGAATGAATAGAGAAAAATATCTAGACTATCGGCTGATTGAAAACCCAGATTCCTTTTTCTTTTCTAATTTAAAATAGGCTATACTCTAAATCTTGTACATTTGCATTGATACTATCTATCATAGCAGCGGGTTCTGATGTTACTCTTATATATAGTCTCAGTTTAAGAGATAAACTTCTATAATAACAAGCTGCAGACCTTTTGGCTTATTCATAGCAATGATTAGACACTTTGAGTTTGTTGATACTATATTACATTATCTGTGGCAATGACAATTGATGTGAACTGAATAGATAGAGAGAAAAAAAGTAACACCTAGATACAGTAGCAATTAAGAAATGATAAGCTAATAATAATAATAATCAAAATTTGAAGAAATAGGATCATGCAAGAAAGGTTTTGAATATTGTTTTACACGAACAGAATAGAACTTTAATAAGATGTAAATGAATGCCAACAAAAGAAGAATACTCTAAAGCAGCCAACTCTAAAGACAAATCTTACCCTGGATAATCACTATATGACTTTGATATTTCGGAAGCAGAGGATGATAAGCCCAAAAATCCTCTACCTTAACTACTATCCCATCTCCATGTTGAGGCATTTTCCCTTTCTTCCAACCTATTGTGTCTTTTTTTCTATCCATTTCATAAAAGTAAAACGTGCAAAGGTTATTCCAGATACTAGCTGAGAAAACATATTGTCCTCATATAAGCTTGCATCTATGTCTCTTCCACCACTCTTGAGTGATTTTATATATGTACTTCTTGCAAATTCTTCCACTAACTTTGCAAGGTTGCCGCTTATGACATAATGGTTAAACAATCCAACATAATCATCATTTCCTAAAGAGATTAATTGTACCTTGATACTATATTCAAATTTTTCACCTGATAAAGACTTTACGTCACTACTATCAACCAAGTGTTTTGGGATGAGTTTTGAAAGATATTTTGCTTCTCTAATTGCAATCTGAGCTAAAGGTGGGTATAGTTTTCGATTCTCATCTTTAACTGCAGCTATATCGCCTATCGAAAAAATATTTGGATATCTATCAATCTGACAGAATTCATTTACAATTATTTTGCCATCTTTAGTTTTTTCAACTTCCGGATCTATTGGTATATTATAACCTTTAACTCCTGCAGTCCAAATAGTAAGAGATGAGTGAATCTTTGATGCACCATCGTCATTACTAAGATAAATACTACTGCCACAATTTTCAACTTTAGTAACTGGAGATCTAGTCAATATTCTTATTCGTTTTTTATGTAATACTTCGTTTACTTTCTTAACTAAACGTTCATCCCATCCTGGAAGAATAGTTGGTAGTGCTTCTATAATTGTTATAGAAAGGCTATCTGTTTTTTTATTCTCCTTTATTAAATCTGATAGTGCTCCTCCAAGGCTCACACCTGTGGCTCCTCCTCCTACTATTACGATATTTTGCTTATTGTTTGATTTGATAAGTGTGCTCACCTTATCATAGATCAACGATGCATCGGAAATAGAGCGTAATGGTAAACTATTTTCTTTAGCTCCTTTAATATTAAAATACTTTGTAGAAGCACCTAGACATATTATAAGAACATCGTATTTAATTTCAGTCGATTCTAAAACAACCAGATTTTTATCTGGTCTTATTTGTTTTATAGCAGATTGAATGAATTTTATATTCATTCCATCTATTAATCTTAAAATTGGTATTTTTACTTCGTCTGCTGTTCTAAAGCCTGTAGCTACTAAATGAATCTCTTGAAGCAATTGATGATAAGGATTTCTATCAATAATTATTACCTCTCCTGCTTTCCCCTTGAAATATCGAGCAATGTTGGTAGCTAAAAATATTCCAGCATAGCCTGCTCCAAGTATAACTATTCTTTTATTAAATGATCTCATCTTTTGTCCTTCTATTAGAGAATAATTATTTGTGTGAGAAGGCTATTAATATTAATATCCTCCATTACAGCAGCCCGGCCTCTATGGCATTGCCTTCTTGTTTCTAGAGTGGTTAGAGCATACGCGAAGACAGTCATTGGATCAGCTCATGCTCTTGTAATTGTAATTGTTGTTGTTGCTCTTTAGTATACTAGACAACTATGTTCTTTCCTTAATATATATTACAGTGTAGGCCAAAATAAAACGTCAAGATTAGAATGATCCAACGCACTCTCCGTGACGATATCGTTCTTAGATTGGATTCTACCATTTAATTAGACAGCAGAACAAATTTTAATATCAATTGTCATCCTCTTCTTTGATTTAGTTACCATGTCATAATTAGGGGATTGAATATTTTTATGACATTTATTGAAATTAGATAACTAACTCTACCTTATTTTATGATATTTCATAGTATT
>DATFPS010000197.1:0-3646 GCA_035264705.1 Nitrososphaeraceae archaeon
TATTGTCATCTTGATCAGTTATTGGTCTAACAACAGGAACATTACGGACCATATTAGTTATTACGACTGCACAATCAAAATTAATAGCGGCAAAAGATAATTCATGCAGATGATTCATTAACACTAGGTGCCTTGAGGCACCACTATACTCAGTTGAAAATAGCGATGTTGCACTGTCTACTATTATTAACAAGGGTTTAACATCGTAGATCTTCCTAATGGATTTAATCTGGTCATACGTAGAAAGGGCTCTAATGAATATAATTTTATCAAGGATTTCATTATTTCTCTCTTGTTTCGCAATTTCAGAAATTCTTTCGGGTCTAAATGTTCCTACTGTATCAATAAACATTATCATTTCCTTCTGTTTTAGATATTTGGCAGAGTTAACACATAATGAAAAACACAATTGAGACTTTCCAGTGCCGCTCGGTCCATAAATATCTGTAAGTAAGCCAGTGCGAATGCCACCTCCTAAAAGACGATCCAGTGATAATGATCCTGTAGGTATAATCATATACAATTCTTTATTTATGTGCTTATTTATAATAAATCTAGTTGGCTCTTCGAGGAACCTTTTTATTCTAGCCATGATGTCTTCAATTGCAAAGTGATTAATTGAATGTCATCTTCATCGCCATCTCAGCAGCAACCAAAGCGACCTTTGTCTACCTTACAGCGTTTTATAAATAGAAAGGTTGCCGTGAGATTGAAGAGTGAAATAGAATATAGAGGTAGAATGAACAACGTGGATTCCTACATGAACCTAATACTTATGGATGCGGAGGAATATAATGGTCAAGATGTTCTTGCAAATTATGGTAAAGTTGTAATTAGAGGTAATAATGTGTTGTTTATAAGAGTAGAGAAAGAGTTCTAATGGATATGAGAAGAATATATATCTTCTTATTTGTCACTACTCCGAGAATAGAATAGAATAAAAAAGTAAGAGATATGGTCAGAAAACATCTATTCACCTCGGAAAGTGTTACCGAAGGTCATCCGGACAAAGTATGTGACCAGATTTCTGACTCTATACTCGATAAATTTTTGGAACAGGATGCTGACTCTCGTGTTGCAGTAGAATCGATGACAACTACAGGTATTGTATTTGTTGCTGGTGAAACTTCCTCAAAAGGACATGTTGATGTGCAGAATATTGTGCGTGATACCGTTCGAGAAATAGGTTATACCAAGCCAGAATACGGATTCGACTACAAAAGCTGTTCGGTTCTTGTCTCATTACATGAACAGAGTCCAGATATTTCAATGGGAATAACTGCTAGGGATAACAAAGAGCAAGGAGCAGGAGACCAAGGACTTATGTTCGGCTATGCATCAAATGAGACTCCTGAATTAATGCCACTACCAATAACGCTTGCTCATAAACTGACTATGAAACTATCGCAGGTGAGAAAGAATAAGGATTTGAGCTGGGTCTGGCCGGATGGAAAATCTCAGGTTTCTGTTGTATATGAAGATTCTAAACCAAAAAAAATAGATACAATCGTAATTTCCACGCAGCATTCGCCTGATATAAGCTTGAGTCAATTGAGAGAAGAGATTATCGACAAGGTAATCAAGCCAGTTTGTGGCAGCTGGCTCGACAATACAACTAAATTTCTTGTTAATCCTACAGGACGGTTTGTAATTGGCGGTCCACCAGGGGACACAGGTTTGACTGGTAGAAAAGTTATTGCTGATACCTATGGGGGGATAGGGCGGCATGGCGGTGGCGCATTTTCAGGTAAGGATCCATCCAAGGTGGACAGGTCCGCATGCTATATGGCAAGATATGTAGCAAAGAATGTTGTCGCAACAGGATTAGCCGATAAGTGTGAGGTCCAGATCGCATATGCAATAGGCGTAGCTAAACCGGTTTCAGTAATGGTAGATACCTTTGGCACAGGAAAGATAGATGAAGATGTGATAGAAGCCAAGGTGGAAAACACCTTTGACATGAGACCAGCGGGAATAATTAAGATGCTTGATCTGAAAAGGCCTATATACAAAAAAACTGCTGCATACGGGCATTTTGGTCGAAACGAACCCTCTTTTACATGGGAAAAAATAGATAAGGTTATGGAATTACTCAAATAGCTGGAGAAGGAGGAGTAGGAGGAGGAAGAGGACTAATTACTTCCTCCAATGCCTCTTCTACACCTTTTCTTGTCCCAAACCTTCTATTAAAAAATTTCACAATATTAAATACGTCTCTTTTTATTAATTCATTAGCATTTGGATGTCTTCTTGAGACAGCCTGCGGCCAATCAATTATCCAAATGTTATTATTAACATCTAAAACAGTATTATATTCACTGACATCACAATTTATGATATCATTATTGTAGCAAATTCGAAGATCATTTAAAATACTCTGTAAAATTAGTGCAGGTCTCCTCAATTTTTTTTGATCAACAAGTCTCGATCCACATATATTATTCATCACGATACAGTGCATTGCGCGATAATATCCAGTAGGAATTCTTATTCCTGTGCTTTTAAGTGCTTGTAGAATGTCATATTCTTTTTTTGCTGCCTCTATGTTTATCAGTAGCCAATTATGAATACTTTCATTATCTGCATATGTTCTTTTTCTCCTTACATCTCTAAAACTAATCCTGCCAATTCTAAAGAACTTGATTGCACGTTCTTCTCCTGATGGAGTAACTCCTTTAATTACATCTGATTCTTTGCCAATACCTATGGGTTTTCCCATCCCTACTATCATGTCTTTATCAGCAAGAATCTTGAGTGCAATTGCATCAAGTCCGGCCATAAGAAGAGTATATCCAGCTTCAGTCTTTCCTAATAATTTCATTTCATGAAGTCGATGGATTCGATAATCGATATAGTCTCGATGTTGCTTTGAATAGTTCACTAATTGTTCCCTTGTTAAAGATTTATGGTGTTTCATGCCGGAAGCAAAAACTTTAAGCAGATTAAAATCCTCTAGCTCTAACGTTCTAACTATTGCAGCAGCAACTTCTAAAGAGGACATGATGAAGGCTAATCCTTAATACGGTTCTGTTAATTAAATGGTTTTGAAATAGCCATGTAGATAGCTATAAACATACTCATAGTGAAAAAATAACGAGTAAGTTGTCGCTTAAAGGAAAGATAGCAGTTGTTACAGGCTCTACTAAAGGCATTGGTTTTGCTATCTCAAAAGAATTTGCAGAAAATAATGGCGCAACAGTCATTGTGTGTTCAAGGAGTATTCAAAATGCAGAGAAAGCAGCTAAACAAATCAACGGCAAAGCTTTTGCTGCAGAAATTGATATAACTAGCAACTCGAGCGTGAGGAGTTTTTTGCAGCATGTGATCTCAAATTACAATAGAATCGATATTCTAGTAAATAATGCTGGATATCCATTCAATAGCGGAATTTGGTATAAAGAATTTCATATGACTACAGATGACGAATTAGATAAAATTATAGAAGTTGATTTAAAAGGCTCTGTACGACTATCTAGGGCAGTTATCAATTATATGCTAAAAGATGCAATAGGAGGAGTAATAATTAATATATCTTCAACTCCTGCAATAGTGGGACATATTCAAGGAGCACCTTATACTTTAGCCAAAGCTGCACTTATAGCATTGACAAAACATATTGCAAGGGAGTATGGAAGAAATAACATTA
>DATFPS010000198.1:0-3948 GCA_035264705.1 Nitrososphaeraceae archaeon
ATGCGAGATTATTTGGAGTATGTTAGGAGTTCTGGAATATACAAAAGTGAAACTATCGAAACTATATTGGAGTTTAGACCGAATATAAAAGATGCAATAGAAGTGAGTATCAAGGTTACTTGAGGAGGAAATAGTGATCTCTTAGATTGTAAAATATTGATCCTCATAGTAGTAACAATAATAATAATCATGAAGTGCTTTAACTGCTCTTCTGATTTTAATCAAATACTTTCAGAACCTGTTTGCAAACAATGCGGTTTTTGTTATTATTGCAGAGACTTTACTTGTCTTCATCATAATATTCCTTTCAAAATACTGAAGGTAAACAACAATAATATAATGATTGATGTTTTTCATACGGAAACAGTAAATATGGTTCAAGGAACTAAAAAGAGTCTTTAAAGTTAGGTCTATCCTTTAGATGTTGCAGAAGCTACTTTTATCATATAATGATAGAATTCCTTTACAAGTGCTAGCACAATAGATGCCATTATATACTCTAGCGTAAAAACTATTATCAAACCCTGAAAGACCATAATTATACTGTATAGTACCTAATAGAATACAAGCCATGTTTAGAGATATATACGGAATGCAATATCGTTTTCAAAAATTTGCTATTTTATACAGTCCCAGCTGTTTTTATAATAGTTAACGTCTTCATTGTTTTTCTAAAAAAGAATTTCATATGGCATAAATTTAAGGAAGTTTGCCTGTTGCATCAGTGGTAGAAAGTGTTTCTACAAATACTCCATATTCTAAATGAGTAGAATTATCAGCTAAATGATCTTTAGCAAAGTCAGCATTGTTGCTACCTTTCAATTCTTTACCACATGTAAGACATTTGATTATATACTTTCTAGCAGGAGGAATTGGCTTTTCTCTTAATGCAATCATACCTGATACTATATACAATACCAATCCTGGAATACCCCATATTTGTACTGTTAGAAACAGAATAATTCCACACGAAATAAGTATAATTCCTACAAGTTTTGTATTTTTTATATAGAATACGACAACAAGAGATGTTATGTTAATTGCAATTATTACAATTGCAATAAGGACCGCGGTACCTAAGAAAAGAGATAAAACTGGAATTACAGTCAGACTATTTAAAAAGACATAAACAAAAACCCCTACTAATGGAACGATAAGACCAAGAATTGCAGTAATTAGTGTTAATTTTTGATATAACTTCATTTATTACTATATGCATTGTTATTATTTATAATGTTATTATATTCTAATCAAATAATGTTACTCCTTTATACAAAAGATTCTTGATTGCTTTCACTATCTTTGCCCATAATAAAGATACTAATATTTTCAACATGTAAATTGTAAATTATTATTATTAATGGGAGGCAGGAGGAAATAACTCGTATATATCCTGCGGCTACCTCAATTCTTTACTAACCGTTTAAAATAACAGTCTGCCCTTTGATGATTCACAGTAGTTGGTATCTTTTGTATATGGAGTATCTAATTCTTTCTTATTATCAAAACGTTTACCGTAAACATTACGTGTCTTTTGCGCCAATAAGCCGGTTAGCTTTTGCCTCTTTGTCTTTTCCTCTCTTTTTGGTATATTTTCGCCGCGTAAGGTAGTCTGCTAAATGCATTAGCATTATTCCAAAACCAAACATGTATTATTTTGGAGATGATTGTATATATAGGTCACAAAGAGTGATCTCTATATGTAGATAAAAGTTATTTTCTGCATGCTTTGATGTTTAATTAAATAACCACGATCACCACAGATTAGCAAAAGAAATGTCAATATTCTAGGCGGATTCACTTCTTCTTCCTATTTGCAAAGTAAACGTCGTCTCGTGTTCATTGTTATTGTAATGGTATGTGTGGGGGAAACAAGCTTTAATTTCAAAGAGGCAAAAATCCCACATAACCTACTACATTGTATTATTCGTTTACTCTGGCAGATATGCAAAAAGTTCTTTTTGAAATTTGAGAATTTAGTTTACTACTTTCCAAGTAGAAAAGAGATGGGATGCAAACTAGAACATGTTAAAAATTGGTTAGACCTGCTTACTAATATGCAGAGTAAAATGATTATTAATAATGTTGCTTAAATGAACAGAGCCATGTACCTATCTATCAAACATCTGTCGTACGTCACCTTCAAGCACACCAGCTCCTCCTTCATGATGAAGTCTATCCATATGTTTTGACAAACCTTCTTTTGTGTCAAAAGGAGATTCACAATATGGACACTTGAAGTTTGCTTTGCTAGTATCTTTGATATAAGATATGGATTTAGTATCTATAATGCAAACAGGTGTTCCATTAAGTGCACTATCATGTGAAGAGACTGATATCGTCTCTATCTGCTGAAGTATATCTTCTCTTGTAACCATTCCTAAAACTGCTGCATACGCATGAACCATTATTTGTCTTACATTACGTTTATCCATGATAGAAAGTGCTTCTTTAACAGTTGTATTAGGGCCAACAGCAAGTACAGGAGATGTCATAATTTCACGAATTCTGACTTTTGTCGGATTTCTATTTTGAGAACTTACTTTGAAAAGTATATCTGTTTTACTTACTATGCCTACAACCTCACCTTTATTAGAAACAAGAACACTTCTAGAGTTTTTATCCTTCATTAGCTTGGTTGCTTCATCAACAGTCGCATCACTTTCAAGGATAATTACATCGAGCTTTAGAACAACGCCTACGGGTGAAGAAAGGAGTGCATGGACTGTGGTTGGGATATAATTATCTTCCACATACTAAATATATGAAACAATTATTTATAGTTGGCTCTGTTAACTTCTCATCGTAAGACTTATAGCTATTATACTTCCTAACATTAATTCACTCACTCACATTCCTCAACAGATATCTGGTAAATCTGGATGGAAAGGTTTTGTTCTGTAGTACTTTGTTATAATATTCCTTAAATTGAGAAATCTGGGATAGTATTTTGATATGAGTAAATCATCTTTTCCCTGTCTCCAACACTCTTCTACTGCGTTAGTTCGTAACATCGTAATCAACACAAGTCCTGCCGTAATTATAGACAGACAGACAGAAGATAAAAAACAAGAATACAAACAATGATTCTCAAGAGCATTTGATTTGTTATCATGCTGCTGTTGCTGTTGCTGCGGCGGCTGAAAAGATACCACAACTAAGATAATGTCTAGAGTTTTTTAATCAAATTTGTGATTTCTTTTATTAAGGAATTGTTTCGTCTTGGCCGATGGAAGATAGTGGGTGAACAAATCAAGTAGATCAGAGATCACTACTAGTATCACATTGGCATTAAATTGCTGAGTAATTCTTGCTAACTTATAAATTAGTTAGTCTGCTAACTGCTAGATTGTAAATGCTCTGGTTAGGACTATGCTGTGCGAAGCCTTCTTAATGTCCAGTCCATAATACTGTCGTGCAAGATTGACACGTTGGGAAGTGTCTTAGGTCTTTCCTCAACCGGCATCAATAAATATAACTTTTTTTCAGGTTCTTCTAATGATCTACTTGTTGTTATTCTTTGGCATCATTAATAGTGAAGCACGGACGCACAATCTCATAGGAATTGCATTTGTTATTTTCTCTCACCAACAATACATAAACAGTCTGCAGTCAAAAGACTAATGGAAGAATCTATCTTTTCAATATCAAAAGTAAGTATTCATCTTTTCGTCTATCTTCAATATCGGCATAAGCTGTTCTGAACTTTGGCAACAGTAGTTTTGGTAATGATGTTGTAATTAACCTTAACTACTCCTTTAGAAAATCTCTGATTGTCGTAAATACTTTTACCTTGACTCAGCCTCCAAGCGATAAACCCTATTGATTATATTTGAATGATCAGCTTCCGGTTCTGTGGTTACGTAGAGAATATGATCGTCGCCTAGTGGCATAGTGATGCGTTTAATCTTTTCATATTCAGCCAATACGTATTTTCCTTTTCCAATC
>DATFPS010000199.1:0-6706 GCA_035264705.1 Nitrososphaeraceae archaeon
TTAATAACTATATCCTGTCGACTTTTTCTTCACCAGCGTTTGATTTTAAGATATTTTCCGTCGTTGCTCTTAACTCGATTAACAAGGGTCTTGAATCCATATGGATATACTGTCTCATTGTTTAGGAGCTTTAAGAGGATACACTAAAGATGCTAATGGATCTCAATCTTCACTTACTAAATCCAACTATATCTCCATTATAATATAATATCTGTATCTAAATAAATTATAAGAATGACATGAGTTAAGTAGAATAGGTTTACACATATAGAAGGGTTTTATTGATATTCTATTCTATTTTGCTTTTATCTTAAAAGATTGTCAGAATTTAGTGAAATATTTGCTCTTTTCTAAGCTTGATATCTAGAGTTGGCGGTTTACTTGACCATTCCTTTATCCATACTCTCATAATATTTACGCATCTTTCAGCCTCCCTTCTTATAAATCCGTCCAAATCATGTTCGGCAACATAGACCAATGCATCTATGACTTCAAATATCTTAGTGTCTGGTCTAGCTGGTTTAGCATCATTGTCTGCAAATGCTTTACATGCATTGATTTTTACTTTCCGTCGCTTATCCTTTAATAATCCCAAAAGATGGTTGAATACTCTTTGATTCATTTCTTCTAGTTTTGTATTCTTTTCATCGTCATTATCCTTTGCTGTACGTAAAAATTTAGATAAAGCAGAAGTGGCAGATAATCTTTTGAAGTATTCGTTATTGGAATTGGTGTTTTCAATCAGAAAATTTGCAATATCAACTACCATATCTTTATCTTTATCTTTTGAGAATTCTTTTAATCCATCAATAGCACCATTTGCAATAACATTTCGAAATGATTTGGATAATATTACCGTCTCTTTTAGTAGCGCTATTATCTTTTCTTTTTTCATATTATCAAGAGAGGATATCTTATTCTTACTACTTTTTCCAATTGCCGTTGCAGCATTTGCTCGAAGAAAATAGCTTTCATTTTGTAGATGCAATAGTGGTTCAAGCAAATTGATTGATTCTTCTCTTTCAAATTGTCCTATATTTCGAACTATTGCTTGTTTAATTTCAGGATGCAATCTAGAAAATATCTCTTCTTCTTTATCCAGACAGGAAAATAGCGCCTCATATGCTTTATTGGCCTTAGCATAATTATGTTTTTCATGATATGATCCGAGTGTATTTGCAGCTTCTATAGACACACCATGAAAAGGATCTACTATAACTGCATTGCGTAGTTCATCTACTACGTCTTCTGAATATTGATTCTTGAGTGCTCGTGCAGCTTCTATTCTTTCAATTATTGTTTTTCCTTTACATAATTGATTTTTGAGCATCTCTTTGAGTTGAAATTCATTTGTTTCATTTGTAATTTTTATAGACTTTATTTCCTTCAATATTTTAAACTGCGGATCTATTGATATCCATTGTATTCTTGCATCTTTTGGAATTTCAATTGAATGCTCTGTTATTCTTTGAGATATATAAATCGCTTCTAGTTTATTATTGATTTCAATGTTAGCAGTAGAAAAAACTATTCTTACATCAAGACTGAACTCAAATAGATTACAACAATTAGGGTTATCACGATCAGTATTACTACTTCCATCATCTTCTTGATGTATCTGTCTTATTTTGATTTTTATTCTACGTGAATCTTCTTCTTCTAAAGAAAATTCTATGTCAAGTTGAGGATGACCTGATCTATATACCCACTGATCAAAGAATTGACGCATACTCTTTCTTGATACATCTTCAACAATTTTACGCAGGTCGTCTGTTTCGCTGGTCTTATTTTTATATGTATCAAGATAATTATTTATGCATCTTCTAAAGTTATTGTCGCCGATATCATTACGTAACATATGTAAAATGCAACCTCCTTTTTCATAAGAATGGGAGTCAAACAGCTCATCAGGATGCTTGTAGATCGTTGTTACAAGTGGTCGTTTGTAAAGGTGTCTTGATTCTTCAAGATATTCGTCTGCTATTTTCATTACCTTGTAACAGAACTCATCAAATCCTTTGATACTTTCCCAATACAATGTTTCACAATATGTGGCAAAACCTTCGTTTAGCCATATGTTTGACCAATCTCTACATGTTACCAAATCACCAAACCATTGGTGAGCAAGCTCATGGGAAACAACATCTATATCTCTTGTGTAGTCAATTGCTGCTATTTCATCATGTAGAAGATATTTTGTTAAGGTAGTGCAACTTGTATTTTCCATACCTCCAAGTTCAAATTCTTCTACTGCAACTTGTGAATACTTTTTGTATGGATATTTTATGCCAAAATATTCTTCAAAGAATCTCATCATATTTGGAGTATTTGCAAATGTTAACATTGCATCTTTTTTTGGTATTTCTTTCGGCCAATAGTATATTAATAGAATACTGTTATTGCTACTCGTATTTTTATCATCATGACAATAAGTATATTCTTGCTGTTCTTGATCAAACTTACCTATCACAACTGATGTAAGATATGCAGGCGTTGGATTTAGCTCTATCCATGTCCATGTATTTCCTTCCTTGCGTATTAATTCACCATTAGATATGACAATAAAATCATTTTCTGGAACCGTAACTTGAATTTCTCGTGGAAACTTGACTTGAGGATCATCAATACATGGAAACCAATATTTTGATTCTGATGCTTGTCCTTGTGTCCATGCTTGTTTATTTGGAGAATGTTCACTGGATGATACAAAATAAAATCCACTCCTGGGTTTGCAAATATCGACGATACCATCTTTGCGGTGGTAATAGCCTGCAGAATAGCTGATAGTAAGATCAGTTGTGTTACCTTTTTGCAATGTTTGCTCAAATGTGATAATCAGTTTATCATCATTTTTTAAAATATCAAAAGACTTTACATAAGTATTATAAGAAGATATTACTTGATGTATATCTATTTCTGCAATGTCGAGCTTAATTTCACTTATGTCTTCGCATGCGGTAATTTTTAGTTTCTGTGTACAGTCTTTGAGAGTATTAGAATCAAAATCGGGTTTTATTTTAAGCAGCATGTAATCAAGAGTAAAAGAGAATAGTGGTGGATAATGAGGAGTACTTCCTGGAAATTGAAATTTTTTTGCTTTAAGAGAAGCATTATCATTTTGCATATCGATATAATCACTATTCTACTTACACAGTTGCTATTAAAGGATTGAGCACAATTAGATTTATGTGAATTATTATATACTACCACGTCCCGTTCTTTTTTTGCTGTCAGACGAATGATTAGCACGATTATGAATGTCTAGAATTGTTTTTTGGTATTTGAAAAATTGGTTTAAAATATGCATAGAATGTTTTTCATATCATGCATTCTCTAATTCTGCTATTCTATATATCAAGTACAATATACGTGGCATCTTTACCAATTTCTTCTTTTATATAAAAAATGCAATTGGATAAAATATATTTTCCATATCATGAGCGTCTACATCTATATATATAGATCTTTACCAATTCTTTTACTCTTGTCTCACAATCTTAAGCAGGAGGATCTTTATGCAATAAGTAAGAATGTCGTCATAATGTTTTTTCTCTAAATATGCATCCAACTTCCTTTATTTCACTTCCTTATCCTGCTCTCTTAGTTATTATATGAGATCCAAATTCTGTCTTAAGTGGCTCGTTGTTATTTCTCCTTTCCTAAGCTTGAAAGCTGCCTCTTCCAAATAAACTAAATTGCCGCTCCACGTTTTTTCACTTCCCTTATCAATAGATAGTTCTTTACCAAGTTTTGCAAACTTTCATCTTGTTTAACCTTTTCTAATATTGAAACAGATTCACTCTGGGTTTTGACAAGTATATAGTAGATCATCTGATTTTTGTCATCCAACCTATACATCTTTTACTGCATTATCAATAGAAATTTGACTTCTCTATGAATATTATTATGCAGATCTGCTACATCTATAATCATAGTCTAATGTGATTAGGCTCTTGTATATAGAGAAAGAAGGTCCGCTTTTATGTTATTTAAGTTTTTTTGTTATGTTATTTGAGTATTTAAGATAATTATCAGGATCTGCTATGATTGATTTTGTAATAGTTATTAGTATCATTGATCTATCCTTACTTTTTTCTATTTGGTCAATATTAATTTAATCGTTTAAGTTTTTCTCCTTGCAATAGATTTCCAATCAGTTCTAACAGTTGGTTTTCCTTTTAATTTCTGAATATAGTTATATGCAGACAATGCTGCAATAGCTCCTTGACCAGCAGAGACAATAGCTTGTTTGTATGGTACGTCTGTAACATCCCCCGCGGCAAATATACCTTCATTAGAGGTAGCACAATACTTATCTACAATTATCTCTTTGTTGCCATTTAATTGAACTAAATCCTTAACAATATCTGTTTTTGCAATATATCCCATTTCTACAAATACTCCATCGACATCAAGCTTGGATTCTGATTTAGTTTTGGAATTGTAAATAGTTAGAGATTCAACTTTAGAATTACCATTAATCGTTTTCACTATAGAATTTGAAGTAAAAGATATGTTATTCTTTTGATTGTGTTGTAACAAATTAATAGTTTCATCTGAACCTACTGGTGTATCTGTTCTATGTACTATGTATAGTTTTGACGCCAATTCCTTAAGATATATTGCTGCTTCCAAGGCTGGATCACCAGCACCTACAATTGCTACTGTTTTATTTTTGAAAAAAGGACCGTCACAAACAGCACAATAAGAAACTCCTCTACCCTTCAGCTCCTTTTCGCCAGGTACATTTAGATCTCTTGGTGTCTTACCAAAAGCAAGGATAATTACACAACCTGAATATTCATTATTGTTACTTGTTTTTATTGTAAAGCAACTTGGTTCATCTTCCATTATAGATGAAACTTCTTCATAGATAAATTCTGTTCCAAAGTTCTTTGCATGTTGCTCAAACTTGCTCATAAGTTCAAAACCACTTATATGTTCAAAAGCTGGATAGTTTTCTATGTCATTTGTAAGAAGTGCTTGTCCACCGATATCCTTTGTAATCACCAAAGTTTTAAGCCCTTGACGACTAGTATACATGGCAGCAGTTAATCCTGCAGATGCCCCCCCGATGATTATTACATGATACATAAATGGTTTAATAACAAATGTGTAAATAAAAATATTTTCTATAATGACTCATCTTTGTAGCAGGTTTCAGCTATACAAGGCTCTAAATTACTATTAGTTTTTTCTTATACTGACCTTCTGTTATTATTATTATCAAATCATCATCTATTAACAGTTCAGGTTTTATTGCCAATAACTTTAAGAAGGCAATTTGAAAGAAGTTCAGACGATGATTTAAAGTCTACAATTTTTTTGAGTGTGAGACTGTATAGAAGTTTGGCTATTGTAAGTTACTAAGGAAATTATCATCAGAAGATAAGATAACAAGATATGAACAATAAAACAAAGTAAAGTAAGTATCTATGTAACTCATAAATTAACTAATAACAAGTAAGATATGATTAATGATGGCTGAAGACAAGCAACTACATTTTCATCACGATATCATCAGGATATCTCATGCAGATGAGCCACAGAATATTATTGAAGGTGACCTGACCATACCTAATATTAATATTGATGCTAAAGGAATTGTCATATTTGCTCATGGAAGCGGGAGCAGCAGACATAGCCCAAGAAATCAATATGTTGCTCAAGTATTAAACAAGGCAGGTATCGCTACATTATTAATAGACCTTGTTACAAAAGAAGAGGAAAAGATAGATGACATTACAAGGGAGCATAGATTCAATATTAGTCTGCTTGCTAGACGACTTCTGGCTTCCACTGACTGGATTGCCCAATATCCTAAAATTCGAAATTTGAACATTGGTTATTTTGGTGCGAGTACAGGTGCTGCAGCAGCATTAGTTGCAGCTTCAGAACGTCCAAACATTATCAGTGCAATTGTATCACGAGGAGGTAGACCTGATTTGGCTGGTCAACAAGTTCTAAATCGCATTCAAGCTCCAACGCTTTTGATTGTAGGACAAAATGATAAGCAAGTAATTCATTTAAATGAAAAGGCATTGGAGCAACTTAGTAGACTAGAAAAAAAGAAAAAGATTATAATAATCCCAAGAGCAACACACCTTTTTGAGGAACCAGGTACACTTGAAGAAGTTGCAAGACATGCTACTGGCTGGTTTGAATGCTTCTTTTTAGAGAATAGAAAAGACATAGGCAGTCACTAACCATAACAATCCATCTTTTTTTCTTCTTTTTGTTTATTTTTAGTCTTCTTTTAATGGCATTAGTGAAACATTATGAAAAAATTAAACCTGTCATGGTTATTATTACTCATTACTTTTAATTTCATTGTAATATGGAGAAAACTTATAATAATAATAGCTGCGATGCTCGTGTTCATGCTTATAAAAATGGCAAAACCATGGAGCAATGTAAAGAAGATGCTAGAAAAAACACAGAAGTAATCTCAGAAGAAATTTTAAAGAAAGGCGTGGTTTCGTGGACAAGAATATTAGAAATAACAGATTATGATGAATTAGTTTACAAATTAACTTTAAAATATCTTCGACAAAAAGGATATGACATAGGCAATAATAAAATTCCAAGAGTTAAAGCCAACACCATCATTTCCTGAAGTTTGGAGATTTAAAATAATTATTATGAAGTTGAACTGTTGTAATGTTATAGTATACAGTACACTCAGACCACTATATGGGAAGAAGGA
>DATFPS010000200.1:0-5456 GCA_035264705.1 Nitrososphaeraceae archaeon
AAAACGTCCAAAAAAGCAAGACCTTTGTGCGCAATTGCTTTTTTGATGATCTCTTTTAAATGTCTAACATCGTATGAATATCCTCTTGCAATGAAAGTAAACCCTGCCACCAAAGCAAGAGATATTGGATTAACAGAATTATTTACATTAGGTTGTGTAAGAGACTTGGTTTTCATACCTAATTTTAAAGTAGGTGCAGCTTGACCTTTTGTTAGACCATAGACTCCATTATTGAATATAATATAAACCATATCTACATTTCTTCTACCCGCCCCTACAAAATGGCCAGCACCAATTCCCAGACCATCACCATCTCCTCCTACAGCCAATATTTCTAGTTCTGGATTAGACAACTTTGCACCTTGCGCAAATGGTAAAACTCTCCCATGTAATGTGTGTATTCCATATGTATGGATAAAATGGGGTGTCTTACCAGAACAGCCTATGCCCGAAAATATTGCGGTGCGGTGACGAGGAATTTGCATATCGGATAAAGCCATTTGAATAGAATTTAATATGCCGAAATCTCCACACCCAGGACACCAATCGTTATGTACGTCTGTTTTGTAGTCTGCTAATTTAAGTGCCATTTTCTAACACAATTCTCCTTGATGCGTCTCCGTCTATTATGTGCATTATAGCATTATAAATCTCACTTGAAGACATTGGCCTGCCATTGTATTTAACAATACTATAATTAATCTCGCGCTTTAGATTCTGTTTTACAAGTAGTCCCAATTGCGATGAATAATTCATCTCAATATCTACCAAGACTTTTGTATTGACTAGCATTTTTTCTACTACTTCGGTCGGAAATGGATGTATCAATCTTACCTGAACGAATTTTATTTTTTTTCCCTCATATGACAATCGATCCATTGCATCTAGAATTGCGCCCTTGGTCGAACCCCAACTTATTATTGTCAAACCCATTAATGGGTCATCTTCGCCATAGGATATTGCTTTGTCTTCATTGGATATTTCATTTAAAGCAACGTCTAGTTTACTCATTCGTTTATTCATCATTTTAAGACGCATTTCTGGATCTTCAGTAATATGGCCCTCTTCTGTGTGTTCATCTCCTGTATTCCAGAATATTCCATTTTCAGTTCCAAGGGGTATGCGGCGAGAAATCGGACTTTCACTTAACTTGAATCTCAAATAGTGACCAGCAATACCTGTCTCTGTTGATGGAGCAACACTTTCTGATAATTGTCCTCTGTCTAGCGTAACTTTATACGGGTCAAATATTTTGCATGTCATTAGGCTGTTTGCTATGGCTTTGTCCAGCATATGGATAACTGGCATTTGATATTTTTCTGCAAAGTTGAATGCTTTTATGGTGTCGTAAAAACTTTCTTCAATATCTCCAGAAGCAAAAACAATTTTTGGAAATTCTCCATGTCCTGCATTTACTGCAAATAACAAATCGCCTTGTTCATGTCTGGTTGGAAGGCCAGTAGCAGGTCCAGCGCGTTGATATAATGAGACAACCAATGGAACTTCGTTTATCCCGGCCCATCCTAGTGCTTCTGTCATTAGCGAAAAGCCAGGTCCCGAAGTTGCAGTGGCTGAACGCACCCCAGTCAAAGCCCCCCCTATTGCCATAGTAATAGCTGATATTTCATCTTCAGTTTGAAGCACTACTAGAGAGCCATTATGACCGCCATTTCTCTGCTCAATTATCTGATTAGATTCTAAGAATTCGCTGTCATCGCTTGCTGGAGTTATAGGATAATATGTTTGAAACTTGCATCCTGCCACGATCTTTCCTAAACCAGATGATTGATTCCCCTGCGCCAATATCATCTCTGAAGAAGGGTGTCTACATTTTATATTGAACTTGACTTCAGATGGATCAAATTCCGATTTAGTATAATTATAAGCATAATTGGCTACATCAATGTTGATCTCAGCGACTCTGGGTTTTGCTCGAAAAACATGTCTTATTGCGTTTGCCAGTACCTCAGGATCAAAATTTAAAATTGCCATTGATGCTGATAAAGCCATAACATTTACCATTCTTGTAAATTTGCTCAGAGAGGTGTCATTGATCTTTTCTGCAAATTCTTTCAGTATCTTAAGATATGGTACCTTGTAGAGCAGAGCTCCCTTATCATTAGCATAATCCAGCATCCCTTGAATAGTCAGTGGCTTGCCAGCTTTTTCCAGTATTCCAGATATCCTTTCAGAGGCAATTTCATCAATAGTAGGGACATCTTGAATAGTAGTATTAACTAACTCTGAATCATAAATTATGGCTCCGCCGTCTGTTACTTTATCTCCATGTCTAAATACTGTTTCAGCATCAAAGGACGCAAGTATATCGATATTATCAACATGAGATCGAATTGGATTTTCTGATATTCTTACCGTGAAATAACTGTGTTCGCCTTTAATGTTAGAGTAAAATTCTCGCTTTCCAAAGATATGCAAGCCGCCCTGCGCACAGGCTCGTGAGAATATATTAGCTGCAGAGTCTACTCCACTTCCTTGAGCTCCACCAATAACCCATGTTAAAGAATTAGTAGTTTTTGATATAGTCATATAGACTAATTTTCGCAAGACGCGCTTTTAATGATTTAGAAAAGAGAAGGTTTTTTTAATTATTTCTTAGCCACCGCCAGTTACGGCATCGTACAGGCAACATTCACAACCATTTAATTCACCACAATAAGGACATACACACATACAGGCTTCGAGTGCATTGCCACAATAATCGCAGCTAGTTCCATCATCATTATTAGAAACCTGTCCTTTAACATTATCTGACAATTTAATATAATATTGGTGATATCTTCAAAGTAATATACTTTACACATTTGAGTTAACAGAGACCTTTTACATTATTATCAAGACTGTTAAAAAGAAAAATGAAATAGAGAAAGGAGACAGACAGATAAATGTATAGCCATAATTTATTATTAACATTATTATTATTTTCAAATAAAACCTGCTTGAACTAGAAGAAGAATGACACAAATTACAACACTCAGTATCAAAAACAAAGACGAAGTCATTGCTTTGACTTCAATCACATTTAGGAAAGTCTCGGTCCAAATACAAGTCATATAATATAATTTGTTTGCACAAGTTTCATAAATGTAATATAAATAAATGCATTATGTAGAGTGTATCTGCTATTACGAGAAATAGTTGATCTTTATTTAAAATTATTTGTCATACTTTGCCATATTTTGTATCATAGGTAATTAACAACAATAATAAAATCGAAGTTGAAAAGCAAGAAAACTAATGTCTATATAGAGCGACATAGGAAATTAAATTATGACAATATCTCTTGTGGCAAATGAGCTTGAGCCCAAGGGCATAAAATTAGATAAACTAGAAAATACAAAGATCGTTAGAGGCACTACTCTGATTAAACGTGGTTTTGCTCATATGCAGAAGCATGGAGTAATAATGGATGTTACTAATGTCGAACAAGCACAAATTGCAGAAGATGCTGGCGCAGTTGCTGTTATGGTATTGGATAAGCTACCCTATGACGTGAGACAGGCTGGAGGGGTCGCTAGGACAGCAAGTGTTAAGGTAATTCAGGATATTATGGATGCTGTTACTATTCCTATTATGGCAAAGTGCAGGATTGGTCATGTTTGGGAGGCTAAAGTACTCGAAGTAACTGGAGTTGATATGATCGATGAAAGTGAAGTTTTAACTCCGGCAGATGAGGTGAGTCATATATGGAAATGGGATTACACAACACCATTTGTAAATGGAGCAAAGAATCTAGGTGAGGCACTAAGAAGAATAGAGGAAGGATGCGCCATGATTAGAACAAAAGGCGAACCAGGTACTGGTAACGTTGCTGAAGCAGTCACCCATATTAAAATGGTAAATAATAGTATTCGTCATATTAGCTCGATGTATCATGGTCAGGATAATCAAGGATTAATTAAGACTGCGAGAGAATTGAACGTTTCATTTCCGCTCGTTGAAGAAACGGCACGTCTGGGCAGATTACCTGTAGTAAATTTTGCGGCAGGTGGAATATCTACCCCTGCAGATGCAGCCTTTCTAATGAATCTCGGATGTGATGGTGTCTTTGTTGGCTCTGGTATCTTTAAAGCTGCTGATCCGTCTCAAAGAGCTAGGTCCATAGTTCTTGCTACTACATATTATGATAATCCACAGATTGTTATGGAAGCGCAGAAAATGGTCGATGAGAAAAAATCTATGCTTGGACTTGATACAAAGAACCTTGAATTAAAGATGCAAGAACGAGGACCTTCAACTTGAAGGATGAAATAATCATCGGGATATTAGCAGTTCAAGGTGATATTGAAGAAAATATTGCTGCCACTAATGAAGCATTACAGAATATGAAAATAAGAGGGAGCGCAAGATCTGTTCGCTACTCTAATGAAATAGAACAAGTCGATGGCCTGATAATACCTGGAGGAGAAAGTACTGTAATGAGTAGTCTTGTTACATTACATGAAGCGACATTTCAGACAATCAGGCGACGTATTTCCACTGGTATGCCTGCAATGGGATCATGTGCTGGGATGATTATGCTTTCAAAACGTGCCTACGATAGAGTAGTCGGTGAGACAAAGCAACAATTAATAGGAAATTTGGATATTGTGATAGAGCGAAATGCGTTTGGAAGACAAAATGATTCTTTTGAAACTGATCTCTATATACCGATCCTTGGTAAGGACCTGTACAAAGGTATTTTCATACGATCTCCAGTTATAACTGAACTCGGAAATGGAGTTGATGTTATAGCCAAATTTAATGATAAAATCGTTGCTGTAAACCAAAAGAACATTATAGGAACTGCTTTCCATCCAGAATTATCAGGGGATGATAGGCTCCACAGACACTTTATCAATAGAGTGCTAGAGTTCAGACAAAATCAGCAGAATTATGAGATGCGGGGGGTGGGATTCGAACCCACGAACCCCTAAGGGACGGGATCACCCATGTTTCAAGATCTTAAGTCCCGCGTCTCCAATTCTATATTAAGCCTATTTGGCCAGGCTCTACAACCCCCGCTTTTTATTGTTGAGTTTTATTGGGATACTGTAATTAAACCTTACACGATAAATACTCTAAATCTATTTACAAGCGATCTAAGACAACTCTTTTACTATAGTACAGTACTAGTGTATCTGGACTGAGAAAACGAAAATATGAGACTACTTCAGATTGTTATTATAATTACTTAACATTCAACTAATTATAGAATAAGATGTACGAAAAACTACTGATAGCTAGATTAATAAATACAAATAATAGCAAATTAGTTAGTTCGCCGATTATGGATTTGATTATTCCTATAATCTATAGAATACGAATTAGTGAAAATGTATACTCTTAGTGAATCATAGGCGCCTTGGTAGCTCAGCCTGGTAGAGCGTTGCCTTGGTAAGGCAAAGGTCCCGGGTCCAAATCCCGGCCAAGGCTCATCACTCCCTTGACCAAAAGAA
>DATFPS010000201.1:0-13688 GCA_035264705.1 Nitrososphaeraceae archaeon
AATCAACACATCATATATTAGAAAAGGGTTATTTGTTTGTTATTAAAATTCAAGAAACGATGTGTATATAGGATGGCATTGCACCTTTAATCCTTCTATTATTCTTACCTCCGACTTTGCTGTCTTTGTTCAATGTATTCTTGCTTTAGATTACTGTCGAGTTGTGCACTGAAATACGATCTATTATCATAAGAAGATCTAGTCTTTCTTGTTGCAACCTTTTTTATGTTATGATAGCAAATGAAAAGACGGGCTGAATATGAATTGTCATTTAACATCTACTAATTATAATTCTGCGATTAGTAAAGCTCTTAAGGATTCTTTAACCATGTGATATATGATTAGGCTTAAGGACATAGTAAATGGTAGTGTTGTCGGATCTGGATCTGACTATATAGTAATACAAAAAAATAAGAAACGATTTCTTATTGAGATGAAGATTGTCAGAATACAAGAGTTAAAGAATGCTACTACCCCATATGGTTCACAATTTTGATATTGATCCGTTATAATCTCTCTAGTCAAGAAATTTGGCGTAAAAAGTTAAATTCAATCTTGTAAAAAGTTAAATTGAGTTACCGATTTAATTTTAATATTTGAAAAAGACTTCTACTGCTGAACTTGCACAATCACAGATGAATTCAGAGACTACAGTAAATGCTATTCCATATAACAGAAAGGCAAAAATCCGCTATGACAGGAAAGCTGAGTCAGAATTCTTTGTCGATAATTCTGCACTTGCCGGCTTTACTGGAGAGCGTATTCTTTATATGGCTGTTCGCGAATTGATCGAAAATTCTCTTGACTCTTGTGAAAGCAATCATATTTTACCAAATATTTTATTGTCATTAAGATTACTAGATTCGGAAAATGAAATGTGGCTTATCAGTTGCCAAGATAATGGTATTGGAATTCCTTCAGACAAAGTTCCGGTAGCGGTTTGTTCTTTTTTGACTTCAGGTAAATATGTTGAAAAGCAGCAACGCGGTCTATTTGGTGTCGGCTTGAAAATGATTGCTGCCTTTTCTACAAAGGATACCGATCATCCTCTAAAGGTGTGGACAAAAACACACGAGGAGGAAGGATCAGAATATTACTTTGAACTCAGAACAGATATTGGCACAAATAAACCAATTGTCCTTTTAAAGAAGGCAGTTAAACCTAGCGAGAGCCGTATTCCAGATGAATATGGTTTTAGAATCGAAGCTGTATTGCGCGCAAGATTATCTCCCATTACAAAGAATAAAATTTATGATTACATTAGCCAGACTAGCATTGTAAACCCATACGCTATTTTGACGTTTGATACTGATGAAGGTAAAGTTATCTTTGAAAGAAGAACAGAGATAATGCCACATCCAGCAAAGGAAGTTTTGCCACATCCTGGAGATATGGACTTGAAAACACTGAAAAAGGCAATCAGCAGATTCATCAATCAAAAGACAACTTTACAAGGTGTATTATGCAATTCGTTCCAAAAGCTTTCTAGCGAAAAGGCTAAAGAAATTATAACCAAATCAAAAGTAGATCTTAAGGTTGCTGATAAATATGATGAGCATGAATTGATCAAAGTAGTTAATGTATGCAAACAAACAAAGTTTCATACACCTAATACCGATCATCTCAGCCCTATTGGTGAAGAAATTCTAATTGCTGGGATGACTTCGGAGTATGCTATTGTTACAAATAAAGAATATGCTAATTCAGATAATCAAGATAACCAACCCCAACAACAGTTATCTACAAAGGTACTGCGACCAGTTCTGACAGGATATTCATCTAGGACCTGTGTCGTTAACAACCGACCAACCATAGTTGAATCTGGAATAGCTTACGGAGGTGACATAAGTTCATTTAAATTGCATCGGTTTGCAAACAAGATTCCTCTGCTATATGATGAAGGGTCGGATGTTGCAAGAGAAGTTGTTTCAGAGGTTGAAATTAACAAAATGGGAATTTCTAAAAAGGAAGTAAAAGAGCAGTTTGCAAATCCCGATTCAAAATCTGATCGAGCTGTGGAATTTCTTCCAATTCATATTTTTTTTCATATTTGTTCGACTAAAATTCCATACAAGACGGCTGGTAAAGAAAGTATAGCATCAGAAGGAGATTTGAAGCGATATATGAAAGCATGCTTAGCTGATTTATATCGAAAGGTTAGTGCTCAGATCCGCAAAGAGTTAAGAATAAAAGAGGCAGAAAGCCGACTGAGACTATACAAGCATTATATTCCTTTGATCATTAGTGCAATTTCTGAGTCAATTAGAGTAGATCCCTACAAACTTTCAGAAGCATTTTCCCAACTTGCGGAAAAACATGTCAGGAGAGGAGAGAGTATGGATATCGAAATTAATACAAAAGCAGATAAAATAACGGGAGAAAGAATTAAGGAAGAAGCAAAAGATAAGACAAAAGAAAATAGAAATGAAATCTTAAAACAAGACTCATCCCAAAATGATTCCAGAAAAAAGAAAAATAAAGTAAACAAGACAATCAGTAATAAGAATAAATTTAAAAAGTATAATAAAAAAGAAATAGACTCAAAAAGTCGAATCACATTAGATACCTTCAACAGACCCAAAGAGAGAAGAAGATAATTGACTGCATCTGATAAACGCCATCAAGAAGTGACCAAGAAAATAAAGTTGATCATGAGAGATGTCAGTGATGACCTAATGCAAAAAACGATGCCCATTTTGGATGTTCCAAAAGTTGGTTATGATAATACAATTTGGTCTGACGAAAAAAGAATGCTTACTATAGGAAATAAAATGATTCAGGTTAGCCCAGATAGTACAAAAAAAATTCCTACCTTTGCGCAATATCTGGTCATGGCGAACGCTATCAGAAGATTGCTTGACGAAGAAATGGAAAGTACTATTAGGGGTATGTACTATGCTACACTGAGTACAGTAGGAGACGAGAAGAATAGACAAAAATTTTGGAAAACACAGGAAAATTCAGATGATGCCATCAAAGCACTGGAATTGCTGACAGGAGTCCCAAGGGAAGAGTTTTCGGTTACATCTAAGCCTAAGGGAATGATTTCTGGACCTATCACATTACGCGTAGGAGGCGACACTATTGATTGCAATCTTGGGAGTAGAGCTACTTCACAATTAATTCCTACTAATATCCGCGATGTCGAAATCGTTAATGTAAAGGCAAATTTTGTAATGGTAGTAGAAAAAGATACAGTTCTGAATAATATCCGAAAATCAGGATTTATACAAAAATATAATGCAATTTTAATGACAGGTTCTGGAGAGCCGGATAGAGCCACAAGGATGATGGTTAGAACACTCAATGAAGAATGGAAAAAACCTGTTGTAATTTTTGCTGACGCTGACCCGTGGGGCCTTGGTATTGCATTGCGTTATAAAATAGGGAGCGAATCGCTCAGCTATGATAGTGACAGATTAGTCACTCCAAACGCAAAAGTGCTTGGGATGATGTTTTCTGATATCTATGACTACAATATTCCTGAAGTGGCAAGGTTGACGGCCTCTGATGAAGATATGAATAGAGCTAATGATATGAAAAAGAAACCATGGCTACAGGACAAACAATGGCAGAGAGAATTGAATCTGTTCTTGAAACGTAAAGAGAAATGCGAACTAGATGCATTTTTCAAGCATGGATTCAAATACCTTGCAGAAACTTATATGCCCCAAAAATTAAGAGAAGTAGGACTGATCTGATATCAGGTGTTAATGCTCATATTCAAAATTCAAAATTAGATTTTGTTTAATTATATATTCGTAGGTTAAACAACTTAGTTAATACATAGCTAAGATAGTGTATGAAGAAATTTATAACCATAAATTACTGCTGATCCAAAAGAAGAAAAAATGCGGTGTATGGATAGAAGTCTTGAATGAATATTTGTTCTATCCACAGCTATTCTACAAATTCCTCAACTTGATACAGATTACTCACTATCGTTCTAAATATCATAGAACCATTGTTTCAAGTGTAGTAGCTAAGACATTTTCAAGAATAATACAAACATATTCCGCTATCCTCTCTTGGAGTATATATGACATTGTCAATTATTGCTTTATATTTTTGTCCGTTCAAGATTTCCTTGGGTATTCTATAGTGTAGTTCAAGTCATTCCTTTCTCCTTGTTATAGCTTATCAATGAAGATTCAATTTACTGATAATATCAGAAGATTCCCGCTGTAACTTTATATTGCTTTATTCATTATTCGATAACTTGTCCTTCTCTTCTTTGCTATTTTTAATTATATTGGTTTACAAATTGAGAAAACAGTAAATGCTATTAAATTATTGTCCCTGTCATATTTTATAATGTTCTCCATGAACTTCTTATTTAGTTTCTTTTTAGAAGATATTTGTTTTCTCTTCTAATCAAATAATGATGTTTATTAGAATACTAATCCAATTATAATTTATGACTGATAGGTTTTCAATCGATTGTATATGGACTGTATATAATCTGAGATGACAAATATAAATAGATAGCAGCGAAAGAAGTTATAACGTAAAATTAAAGAAACTACCATTACTTTCTTTATAGCATAAGTTGTTCTATTTTATCCTATATCTCTATCCAATACTAAATTATATTTCGATTACTTATTGAACTAAGTTGGGATTGTGGCAGATATTGACATAGCTCTTTCATATCCATTACCATTCCATAGTAGCCTTTCACATTCTCCAACGTTGATTCATAATGTTTCTTATTATTAGATGCTGTAGCGTCGGAAATAAGAACTACGTCATACCCAATATTAAAAGCATCTCTTAAAGAAGTCTCTACACATATTGAAGTATCTATTCCACAAAAGATTAATGTATCAATGTTAAGACTCCTAAGCCATACTCCTATCTCAGTATCGTGAAAGGCTGAATCCCTTCTCTTGATAACTACATGATCACCTTCAGCGGGCTTAATTTCATCGACTATTTCTGCGTCCCATGTTTCTCTCACACAAATAGGCTTCTTCTTAATTCTCTCTTCTCTAGATTTTGGCAAAATTTTATGACTCCTAGTTAAAAGATCAATCCCCGACGATTCCCTGACAGCTTGAGTATAAAAGATTGGAATTCTAACATTTTTACATAAATTAATAAGATCACGGATCTTTGGAATAACGTCTCTATAGTGAGAGGTTTCCATTCCTAAGAGATCATATGAACCACCTTTACTAACAAATCCATTTTGGACATCTATTACTAGCAGAGCTGGATTGATTGTAAAGTCCTTTAATTTTATCATCGTGACCATTCCTGTTCCATGATGATTTATAAGAACAGATCAGCTTAAATATTTATGTTCAAAGAAACCTTATTGTTAGTAAATGTATTTCATTTTGAAAATATGTTATCAGAACTATATTAATTACAATCGTTCTGCTTTTATAGAAACATTACATTGATCTCTTAAGAATTTATTTTTAATGTTTTTTTAAATCTATAGGATTTTTTTTTAATCTGTTAGGAGCATGAATAAATTTGTAGGATGCTTCGCGGCAGATTATAAGTAACTGATGAGAATACAATAAGATAATAGTGCAATGCACGGATCAGAGCAAAATCATGAATCTTAATGATAATGGTTACTATGACAGTTGAGATATTCATTCGCTATTCAGAATATAAAAAATTATAGAAAAATGGATTCAATGAACAACATCCATTATTATGTTACACTACATTATAAACCCAATGCTATAGTTTTTACTATTTATATCTAATTCAAACTAAAGGATGTTTTATAGTCAGCAATAAAGAAGAATATAATATATGAAGAGTTAATCTTAATATCCCATTTGTCAGAATTAGTATCATGGTTCTTGAAGCAAAGTGTCCAGAGTGTGATAAAAGAGCTGAAGTTGATGAGGAAATGATTGAAGTAAAATGCAAGAATTGCGGATTTCAATCAACGTATGATGATTATGTTGAGATGATGAAAGATAGAGCGGTAGGTATGACCGATGATTTTCAAATGAATTGGGACAGACGCCCGATATAGTTGCATCACATTTTACTCCAATTGGCTTTAATCAACGTTTGGAATATAAAAGGTATCATTTGGCAAGATAAGTTAATTACAAAAGAAAGGACTATATCATTGGACTTTAGCAGCGCATTAACTTTTAGTGTAGTATCACCAAAAGCTACCTTTGTCAGAGCATGTTAGTTCATTACCACAGTTTCGACAGCGGAGATGACAAACTTGAATAGGTGTCATTATGAATCCACATCTAAGACATACCACTGAATTCCTGCCCGGAGTCTCATCATTAATTTTCATACTAACTTAATGTAAAGTGAGGTTTTTATCCTTTTCACTTCTGCAAAGGTTAATAAAGACATAACTATGCTTGAATTTTATCATGGCTCATTTTAAACTTGTTGTTTCTGATAACAAAGGTAAAAGTATTTCCCAGGAATTGAAAGATAGGGCAGCAAATCCATTACTGGGTTCAAAGATTGGAGAAATTATTGATTCTTCTGTTATCGGCATTGCCGGAGGTAAGATGAAGATTACTGGTGGAAGTGACAAATCAGGAACCCCTATGCGTCCAGATGTGCATGGGGGAGTGAAAAAGTATATTTTGCTTTCTAGAGGAGTAGGAATGAGGAATACTACTGAGGGAAATAGAATAAGAAAGTTAATCAGAGGAAACATGATTACTGAGGAAATATATCAACTGAACTGTTCTCTTGTGGAAGGCAGTATACCTGAAAAAGCAGCATCTTCAACTACCAGCGAAATTGCAGATGTAAAGAAGTAATAAATAATTACAACTACATTTCTTTTTGTTTCTGTTGATAGCTGTCTTGAAGAAAAATTTTTAGAGGCAATTACCTTAATATCCCTCTAGAAATTTACCATCATTATTGCACTGGAAGGAAACATTACCAGACTGGTATATCAAGGAATATGGCTACCAGCCAAGCATCAATATAGGTACATCTGGTCATGTTGATCATGGTAAAACAACATTAATCGAAGCCATTACTGGCATATGGACTAGCGCACACAGCGAGGAATTGAGAAGAGGCATTACAATTAAAGTAGGTTATGCTGATGCAGCATTTTATAAATGTCATGACTGTCCGCCTCCGGTTTGCTATTCAACACAGCCGACTTGTACTAATTGTGGAGGGCAGAGTGAGCTAATAAGAGTTGTGAGTTTTGTCGACTCGCCTGGACATGAAAGTTTGATGGCCAATATGTTATCCGGAGCGGCATTGATGGATGGATCAATTCTTGTAGTTGCAGCAAATGAAAAGGTGCCCCAACCACAAACCAGAGAACATCTTCTCGCACTTCAAGTACTTGGAATACAGCAAATAGTCATTGTTCAGAATAAGGTGGACTTAACCGAATATGAAAAAGCGCGGGATAATTACGAAGAGATAAAGAATTTTGTAAAAGGAAGTATAGCAGAGCAGGCTCCAGTCATTCCGGTATCAGCGCAACACAAACTCAATATTGATGCGTTAATTGAGGCGATTGAAAATTCAATCAAAACGCCTCTTAGGACAAATAATGCACCGGCTATAATGCATGTATTACGATCATTTGATATTAACAAGCCGGGTATACCAATAAAGCAAGTTAAAGGTGGAGCAATCGGTGGAGCCTTAGTTCAGGGAGAATTTCAGATCGGAGATGAAATTGAGATTCGTCCAGGATTCTTAGAGGAAAAGAAGAGTAAATATGAACCAATTAATTCTACTATCGCAACACTTGGAACAGGGGCCGGTATGGTAGAACGGGTAAGACCAGGAGGGCTTGTTGCCATTGGGACAAAATTAGATCCAACTTTCATAAAAAGTGACTCATTGATCGGCTCTGTTGTTGGTAAACCTAACACTCTGCCAAAAGATGTGGAAGACATCACTGTAGAGGTTCATCTTTTTGATACAGCAGTTGGTACGCAGGATATGGTAAAAGTAGAACCAGTAAAGGTAAAGGAGTCATTAAGATTGAATATAGGTACTGCAGCCACCGTCGGAACAGTTACAAATTCAAAAGACAGTAAGATAGAAATAAAGTTAAAAAAACCGGTTTGCTTGATACCAAAGAGCAGAGTGGCGATTAGCAGAAGAATAGCAGATAGATGGAGACTGATCGGCGCAGGCATGGCAGTCTAATAAATGGATGTTCTTTGCGACACCAGTTTTTTAATGGTTCTTGTGTCTACGCCCATAAGACAGTTAGACAGGGTTGAAAGCCAGATAGGCAAACTGAACCTTTTGGTTCCTAGTATTGTAATTGATGAGCTTAAACTTTTACAGCAGAAGGCTGGACCTAAACGTTCCATGATAGCGAAAACCGCTATTGATATTTCAAATCTTAGATTCAAAGTGATTGAAATTGTAAAATCACGTCATGTTGATGACGCAATTGTTGAATACGCACTTAGGCATAAATGCGCTGCTGCAACTATAGATACAGCTTTGCGTAAAAGACTAATCAAAAATAATGTGTTAGTAATTACAATAAGCAACAACCGATTAATCATTGCAAATAGCAGAGATGATGAACAGATTTAAATTTAATTTATTATAATATAGCAGTAGATTAGTGATATGTTTGATTATGAAGGCATACAATTTCATTGGATGGGTCATGATGGATTTCGAATAGTTGGTGACAACAAAAAAACAATCTATATTGATCCGTTTCAAATACAAAAAGCACAACAGAATAAAAATGATGCAGATATGCTTCTACTTTCTCACAATCACTTTGATCATTTAAGTATAGAAGATTTAAAACATGTTATTAACCATAATACAACTATAGTAGCAGCTAAGGAATGCATTGAACAATTAAAGGGAATAGAAGTAAAAGAATTAAAAGGCGTAAGGCCAGGTGATAAATTAGAGATAGAAGATATCCAAATTGAAATCATCCATGCATATAATACAAATAAAAAATTCCATCCAAAAGATGATGAGAAAGTTGGCTTTATTTTTACAATAAATAATCAACGCATATATCATGCAGGTGATACAGACATAATTCCTGAGATGAAATCAGTAGATGCTGATATAGCCCTTGTTCCTGTCTCAGGTACTTATGTTATGACATCAGATGAAGCTGCTCAAGCAGTAAATGATTTTATCAAACCAAGAAAGCTCGCAATACCTATGCATTATGGATCAATAGTTGGAACAGAAAAAGATGCGGAAACATTCAGACAACTTGTTAAAGTATGTGAAACAAAAATCTTAGATCGCGAATGATTAGAAAAGAAAATGTAACTACTTCATTCTTTTTAAAGATTTAAATACGATTTCCTTTTTTTATATAAATGAAAATGGCAGCAAAGAAAAAAGCAGCAAAGTCTGCAAAGAAAGGAGAGAAGTCAAAGTCCAAGAAGTGATCATGTAGATGATCATTCTTGTGATATGATAATTGACTGTCATTCTCTCCTTCTTTTATCATCTGCAGCCTTTTGCGATCATAGATCATAAAAGGATTAACTTTTATTAACCTCTTGTATCCATACTAGTTATTTTTGATTTGTCTTTTTCTCTCAAATATTATTACTATTCAAATATCGTTGTTCAATTGCTTGTTTTGATAAAAGGGAGTCAATAACTTTATCAAGTTGAGATATAGGGGATTATCTTCTTCATCCACTGTCTTTCTATATGATTTATTTTTATTATTGGCAATACCTTAAAAAAGAGGAAGAAACATCAATTCTCATTATTATGTTGGATGCCGGTAGGACGCTTCTTAAAACAAGAGGGTTTGAATTCCAGACAAAACATCTTTTGATAATTGCAATTTTAGCTATTGCCTTTTCTACAGCATTTATCATGCGATCTTATCCAGCAAAATATGGATTCTATCTTAATGAATTTGATCCTTATTTCGATTATCGTGCTACTAAATTCATTGTTGAGAATGGCCTAGAACAATACTGGCAATGGCATGACACAATGTCTTGGTATCCAGAAGGACGCGATATACCTAAAACTTCCCAATCAGGCCTTCACATAGTCTCTGCTTATCTATATTTGATCTTTGGTAGTGGCAGCTCTTTGTTAGACTTTACAATTATTCTGCCTGTAATCCTTGGTTCACTAACTACAATAATTATTTTTGCTCTTGTTCGGACATTGGGTGGCACTACGGCAGGCATGTTTGCAGCTCTGCTTTTCGCATTCACTCCTTCTATCATACAACGAGGGAATCTTGGATGGTTCAAATCAGAACCACTTGGACTATTTTTTGGATTACTTGCAATTTATCTATTTATTTCTGCAATCAAACATCGTGAAACAAAGTATGCTATTGCTAAGGCTGTAACTGGAGGTCTTATACTTGGACTTGCTAATGCATCGTGGGGAGGAGTCCAATACTTCAGCATTCCAATATCAATATTCTTTATTTGTCTTCCTTTCTTTAGAAAAGATATACAGCTTCCAATGTATGTTGCAATTGCATTTACGATATTTACACTAATATCCGCCGGAGCATTTCCAAGGCCTGGCATATCTTTCGTATTAGGTTTGCCTGGTATTGCGTTGATCGGAGGTACAGCATTTTTGATTATTGCAAACTTCTTGAAAAAAATAAGTCGACCAAGAAGAGAGATCCGGAATACTCTATTTCTTTTGATTGCATTCTTTGCCATCGCAATCAGCTTTCTTTTAGCAGGAACATACTATTCTTCTTCCTTTAGATATCTTAATGCGATTAATCCGTTTCTTTCATCACAAAATCCTCTTGTTGAATCAGTAGCTGAGCACTTTACACCAACAGTTGTAGATTATTTCACAGACTATTCAATACTGTTGATGTTCGCTGGGCTCGGCGCCTGGATAGCGTTCAAACGTAGGGATGATATGTCGTTATTTGCATTAATTATAGGACTTACAGGGGTCTATGTTAGTGCAACGTTCGCTAGATTAATGGTATTTTCATCGATAGGAGTAATTGTACTCTCTTCATTAGGATTATATGAAGTTACCAGGAGTATTCTAGAATATAGAGAACAGTTAGCATCAAGATCAACTACAATAAAGACTGCTAAATTAAAGAAAAGGCTTGAACATGGCAGAGTACAGACGCCAATAAAAAGGATCATTAGGATTGCGTATGTTGGGATAATAATTTTTATGCTTTCAATTCCATTATTAGATTATAGAGGAATACTCTATCCACAAAACTCTAATTGGTTAAGTTCTGCTGATGTACCTCCGTCGATAGCAAATGGTGGGACAGGCTATCGATTACAGACTGATGACTGGATAAATGCCTTGGATTGGATATCAAAGAATACTCCAGAAGACGCAGTAATTGCTTCATGGTGGGATTATGGTTATTGGATAACAACCATGGGTAATAGAACCAGCTTAGCAGATAATGCAACTATTAATCAAACACGGATTGAAACTCTGGCAAAAATGTTTATGGAAGACGAAGAAGAAGGAATTAAAATTGCTAAGGATCTGAAAGCAGATTATATTTTAGTTTATGTAGTAGGGCAAAGATATGGTGGAATCAATGGGACTTCATTTTATAGTTTGGGAAATGGGGGCGATGAAAGCAAGAAGCAATGGTTTCTTAGGATAGGAGGCTTCAATGAGAGCAATTATCTAGAACAGGACGGTTTTACACCAACTTCACGATTCTGGAATAGAACTCTTCTAGCTAATCTGATACCATTTACACCTGTTGCTTATGCCTCATTTCAGGGAGGAGTTCTCACAAATATTCAACCCCAATATCAGCCTGGTAGTATGGGCCTCTATTCAAAGAACATCAAATATCCTGGCGAGACAGAAGATAATAAGCCATTACGTTTGGTATATTCATCAGATAGTTTCAGAACAGACAAGCCAGGTCTTGTCTTTGGAGTTCTACTCTATGAGGTAAATGATGATTACACTCCAAAAACATCTACTACAGATTTATCGGAAGAAAATAATCTGCCAAATCCTACTTCGTTATCCCAACGAGGCGATGGAAATTCTACTGCAGCTGATTTATCCACATAAGAAGCGATTGCAGTAATCAACGCTACGCAGGGAATAATTAAGATGGAATTCTTTCCTAATGAAGCGCACCAAACATGTAGAGAACTTCAAAATACTTTCACAAGCAGGGTTTTACAATGGGACACACTATTTCATAGAATTGATAAGGATTTTGTTATACAAGGTGGAGATCCAAATACAAGACAAAATGGCGCTGGAAGGGAACAGTGGGGTACTGGAGGTCCAGTATTATGACAATGGCTTGCTTTTCAATCTACCATTACAATTATAATTAATTATCACTTGAATTAATCTAGTACACTTTCGTAATAGAATATTTGTGATAATAAGATGATTTTATTCTGAAAAAGACAACTCGATTATGTTTTCTTCTTCTTGGATTCTAACAAAGCAGCATAGATAAATGGCAATAGGATAGTTGCTTCGCCATGGATAGTTGTCTGCTTAGCCCTTGTTCTTACCTTGCTCCATGAAATGGCCTCTGATATAAGGGCGCCGCTCAAGCTCCCATCCCATTCTGATGCAGTTGTAATATATACTGCGTAATCCAATCCCCCTCTAAATTGATTCCACCATAAAGTATGATGTTTTGAAATACCGCCTCCAATCATAAACGCCCCAGACTTTTTGGCTTCATAAACGACATCGGACAACATTGTTTCATCTCTTAGAATATTAATCTTGAAATCTTTGTGATGTTGGCTAAAGAACCAGATCTGACTCCCGACTGCACCATCCACTATTCCAGGAATTATAACAGGGATATTGTTTTTATGCGCCCAATACAAAAATGATGATTCATCAAGCATACTCCCAATATGGTCTGTAATTTCAAACGTGGAAACCTCACGTTTACTCTTATTACTGTACATATCCTTTAGGCAAGTCTGTACCTTTTCTTCAATAAGGGGACCATAGCTATTCATCGGAACAAGTACATTGCCTAGGCGGTGAATTTTTTTCTTCAAGAGCATAGGATCATCCATTCTAAAGTCACCTGCATAATATCTATCATAAGTCCTTGCAATGTCGTGATCAAGAGCGCCACATGTTGTAATTACGCAATCAAACATTTGATTGCGTAGCATATCACGTATAATTCCCCTAGCACCTGTAGAAATTACAGCACCTACAAAGGAAAGAAATTTTGTACATCTTGAATCATTTTGCATTCTTTGTAGAATATTAACGCCATCAGAAAGATTTCTTGATTCGAAACCGCCAGAATCTGCCATACTGTTCAATATTGTGCTAATTCTACTTGTTTCTATTGAATAATCCTTAATATGGTTGTTTAAAAAATTGCTTTTTATTTTTTTTCTTCGAATAGTCATAAAGCAGTATTATTATCATTATAGTATAAAATATATCGCTACTGAATTTACATCTTAGAAATCCTTAATTATCTATATGCAATTACTTATTCTAGAAGCATATAGCATCCTAGAAATAGTCTCTGTGTTGTTGTAGAATGTCATAGATGTCATATTACTTCACACTATTAGTGTTCGTTCAACGTTTTAAATGCGGTTTAAAGAATGAAAGATTGCATAATCGAATTGGATCCCAATAAGTATAAAAATAATTCAACAGCGATTGGATATATTTCAGCACTTGTGGCTGCAATCCTTTTTGGCTCGGTATCTACAATGGGAAAAGCAGCCTTATCTACAATTGATCCG
>DATFPS010000202.1:0-2124 GCA_035264705.1 Nitrososphaeraceae archaeon
TTCGATACCTTTGACTTCTTCAGAATTTTTTTTTGGCCTATAAAAGAAGTAAATGTCACCATATTCCAGAATTTCTATATCTGCATGATTATTGTCTTTCTGAATTTGGTTTCCATTCATATATGAATCATATATAGGTATGAAATCAGCTTTATAATGTTTGAACACCTCCCAGGGAGGGAGTACTCTTCAAATTCATCTCTGATATTCAAGCTTGGGAAATAAGTATAATGTATGGATTAGAGCAACTAATTTTATCTGATGAAACATGACGCAATAAGTCTAATCATTAAGGTGACATAGACTTGCATATGGCTAGATAAATCTATTATTATTATTATTTTAAAATCGTTTATGCCATACTGCAAGGTGTCAGATGTTAATGATCTAATCCAGATGAAATATAGTAACTCCTGAATTCTACCTTCTATCATAATAATTCTATAAAAATAAATTGATAATAGAGAAGAGAAACAGATTAAATGGGAGTCAGCAAAAAGAGAATTACTTCAATTTATCGAAATTCAACCACTTTGAGTTGTTGTTTGCAACTATAAAAATTAATTAGAGAAGGATAATATGGATATGGGTTGATTGCAAATTTATTGGAAAATATGATATACCAAAATTTGAAGATACAATCTATATTGAGAATCATTTTAATTCGTAATCAAAAATCAGAACTATAAGATAGAAAAAGTAAGCATCTCTCTCTATTGTTATTTAATCTCATAATGGTCCTGGTGCAGTAGGCAATAAAAGGCCAACAATCATAGCTGCTATCCATACAATGACTGCAATTACCAATGCTTTAAGCCAACCCATGCCATACAATGCCCGTAATGCTAATAACTAAACAATTCCACCAACTATTGCTGCTATTATACCCCTACCTAGTAGAAAATATACTACACTATAGACTACTGCTCCAATAATAGCAGTTATGAATGCTTGTTTTATCCCTTCTTTTTCTCCAAATAATTTTGTAACAATATATATTATAATTGTAGAAATAATTACACTTACTATAAAACTGATAACTCCAAATATTAAATCTGCCATCTTCTCAGTAAATCCGTCATAGTTAATAATTATATAGCATGAATATAGTTGACCATTTGATAATAAGAATACATAAGGATTGTTATTAGTTATTGTGATAATTGAAATAAGTTTAAGACAATAGAGATATACAGTTTAAGAAGAACCAGGATGAAAATGCGTTAACAGCAAAAAAAGATTTATGATAATATTGCTTAAACCATCTCATAAAAAACACGCATCTAATTAAGACATATTTATAGAGAGAAATTTAATTTATCATCAAACAGATTTTTGTTCTCTTGCTCATTTATCGGAACTTTAATGTTATATTTATCCTATGTTGCTTTTTAAAATCCTTTGATGTTGTTTTATAAATTTTCGTATAAAATAGTACTCTAACATACTCACAATTTTATTGTAAATAAAAAATAAGAAAGAATAGTTCGTAGATTTTAATTCGAATTGTTATCCTCCGCCTCCGCCGCCGGCTTCAGTGTCTGTGTCTTCTTCATCTGTGTCTGTGTCTTCTTCATCTGTGTCTGTGTCTCCACCTGTATCTGTGTCTTCTTCATCTGCTGCTGTGTCTGTGTCTGTGTCTCCTTCATCTGCTGTTTCTGTGGCTGCTGGAGGAAGACCTGCTGCAGTTCGTAATTGCATTTCAACGTTATCCAATGCATCATTGGCTTCTGTATCGCCCTCGTCTACTGCACCCCTAACGGTTTCTATGTTGTCCATCATCGTAGCCATAGCGGCTTGAGGAATCATTACCATGCCACTCTGATTAGCTGCTCCGCCTGCTGCTGCACCTGTTTGGTTAGCTGCTCCGCCTGCTGCTGCACCTGTTTGATCAGTAAAGTTTTGTGCCATTGCATCGGTTATAAATCGGCTACTACCCATAACAAATAATGCTGCTACAAGTATAGCTGATATGGCAATGACAGATAGGTTTACTTCAATTCTTTGGTTCTTTTTGTTCATTGGTGCGAGAAATCGGCATTATCCAACATATATCTTTTTTGTATATACTATTCTAGATTTTAATTCAGTTTTTATCTTATATAATATTATATAAATTAGGTA
>DATFPS010000203.1:0-5240 GCA_035264705.1 Nitrososphaeraceae archaeon
AAGTTGTTGTATTGGAGAACAACTTGTATGCAAAGATGGTACTGTATTTAATGAAAAAAAACTCAGATTTATGACAGAATTTGGACAAATAAATAGAGATAAATCTGGACGCAAGGCTATATTACATTATTAGCCTTGATTCATTATTTCCTTAATCGTCTAATCCTATTGCAAAGATCACAATGTTCAGGGCAAGAATCGTGAAGACATATTGTTTTCATAGAATTACAGCTAAAGCACCAGATCTGCTTAGAAGATGGCATCTTCATTCATTGGTCATACAAGTATTAGTAGTTACAAAAAATAGAAAAGCTGACCACGTCTGCTTTTATTTTAACCAAATATATCGATATATAGTATAATTAAGATTTTTGGATTTATATATAAATAGCAAAGTTCTGTACGCTAACGCTTATTTCCTCTCCTAGTCACAGGCGGAAGCACTTTTCTTCTTTTATAGACTTAACGTCAGTTATTTTCCATTACTTAGATAACTTTACTTACTCTTGTATTACAAGGGAAGATACTTTTGTATTTTATATGTTAATTTCTATACTTGTCACTAATTTTTCTGTCTAATCGACTTAATCTTAATTATAATTTAACGTTGAAGAGAAGCTCTGAATAGTTTTGATTATTTCTAGAAGAGCAAGTATTGTTCAAGTGATTTGCAAATCAAAAATGACTACAATAACTAAGAAATAATATACTGAAATTTACGGTAACAGCACTATGGAATTATAATAATACCTTAATGGTTCCTCTAATATCTAGTATTTTGTTTTCTAATACAATAGCAATATCAAATTAAGAGTAATGCTATTATATATCCTCTTATCATATTTTCTTCCTCAACTCTTTGACAAATAAAAAAGATAAAGTGATATTGTTTGTAAGCGAAATAATTTGTAATATATAATTTATTGAATTGGTTATTGATATTCTGTCTGGTCAAGAACAGATATCGCCGGTTAGAATTTATGTTTTGAGATCTTTTTTCCTTTTATAAAATCCACAAAATAAAAAATATAAGATCTCTCATCTAATTTCAATATCCATGGTATGAAGGAAACACTTTTACCAGTTTTTTCGCTAATCTCAAACCCTGACTTTTGCATAAAATTTCTGAAACTTTGAGCATCAAAAGTTTCTGTTGGTTTAGGCTCCCTATTAAAATCGTATGGGTCTGTCACTATGACGTCAGCATGTGGTTTTAATAACCAATGTATTGATGATAATAGTTCACTTGGTTTAACCAATTCAATGAGATTGAGTGCAAGTATTAAATCAAATTTCATAGAGTTGAATGGGCTTTGAAGAGAATCTGCTACACAGAATTCGACATTTCCTTGTTTTGAAGTATACATTCTTTTTCGGGCATCTCTAATAAAGGAAAATGATAAATCAATTCCTATTACAAATGCAAATTTTTTTGCTAGCTGCAGAGTACTATATCCGAAAGAACAACCCATGTCGAGTGCAACACCGTCCATTTTTGTATTTACGCTGTGAATAACCCTATTGTAAAGTTCATTTGGCTTCAACTGCCATCTTAGAGTGGAAAGGAGTCTATCATCAGAAGAATGATCATATTGTACCCATCTATACGGAATATACCAGATGCCATCTTCTTCATACCTGTTATCATTAACGGAACTAGAAGAGGAAATCTCACTTCCAAAGTCTTTTAGATAATCTTTCATTTCTTTTGTTTTGCTATTTACTAGCCACTTACCAAACATAGATCTTCTCCCTTCAGCATACTTTGTAAAGTCGTTTACAACTATTGCAACGCCATCTATTATTGGATAAATAGCTTTACATTTATTACATTTTAAAAAGCCTTCACTGCATTCGTTCTCTCCTCCCATATAGAGAGGCTCCAAATTAAGACGTATCTGTTTATCACGATGATTTAGACATATTAAATGGTGTGAGAATTGAGTTTTCATTATTGATCAGTCAAATTAGAGTAGTCAATTATAAACTACATCTAATTTGTTCATGTGAAGCCTATATATGTTAATGGAGAAAAGGAAACATATACAATTGGTCTCTTTAGTATAAGAATGCAACTCTTCTTAATATGCTTCTCAAATATATTTGCGTCTTTCAGTGTTCATGTCTTGACATATATTGTTAATTTTTATATCACATTTATATAAGCAGAGCTTCCGTCAAAATTACCTCTTTCATTTATATATATATATATATTTTATTGAACATAATTATTGCTCTTCGCAAAACTTACCTTATTTCCATTTCATAATTCACGATATGTATATTATTTGATAGTATTTTATGCAATATTTGTTTTTATATAAAAAAAGTAAAATACCACCTTCACGTATAATTAATTGTGTCACTAAAGAAATACTCATCAAAAAAACGGATGTTTAGAGTGACAAAGTTTAGAATGTTGGCTGCGTATGGACTTATAGCTGGATTTGTATCCTCTCTTGCTATTAGTGGATTGTTATTGTTGGTGGAGAAGGCTGTTTCTCTTCCCGTCGGTACTTTTTATCTTATGATATCATCAACATTTATAGAACCACAAGAGTATTATTCTTTAAATAAAATTCTCTTTGGATTTATACTGCATATCACAGCAGGAAGCATTATCGGACTCATTATGTGTATACCTTTTATTGTATTCAAAGACAAGTCTGTGAGAACTATGCAAAGGTATGCAGTGCCATATGGATTAGGATTTGGCTTTGCACTATGGTCATTTCTTTTCATTCCAGTGACACTTTGGATAATTCTTCCTATACTAGATGCTAGCCAAGAGAGGACTTTAATACAGGAAGTACCAGCACAAGCGGACGTAATGTTCACAACCGACAGGTTAGCGATGTTAGTGGACAGAATAATGATCGGTGCAGTAGCTTTCAACATGCTGTATGGTTTATTGACATCAATAATAATAAAGACGCTGTCTGAAGAGTCTTCGAAGAATAAACCAAACATTCTATAGCATACTTATCGTCTAAACGAGTTGGCAATTCAATAATAGTATATGGATATTGTAGATTATACGGTTACTTTATCTTTTGCTTCAGCTAATTTATAATTCGACATGGTCGGAAAACTAACGGCAGAAACTGGTGAATGTATATAGGGTAAATAACAGGCTTTCTTTAAACAAATCTTTTAATTCTTTAAGCAAAAATTTGAAGAAATTATGAAAAGGTTATAATATTAATCCGCTCAAATAAAAGATGATTTTATTTGATGGTCAATATTGTACATCTCAATTTAAATGCTCGGGGCGGAAGCGAACGTCTAGCATTAGCCACAATCCGTGCTCTTAAAGAAGTTAATGATATGAATATTGATATTGATCTTACTACATTGCAAAAACCAGATGTGCATAAAATTGAGGGAACCTATGGTAAAACAGGTCTAATGGCTATTCGTAATATTAAGAGAGTCAATATCATACCATCTATAGATAATGTACATTTGAAAAAAAATTATGATATAATTATCAATACACATGGCGACATGTTTCCATTTTCACAGAAAGGTTTCTCAAAAGATAATTCTATAACATACTGCCATTTCCCTCTTGCAAAATACCTTATTGACGTAGAAAATGAAGAATACAGCAGACTGATCTATGGACACCGATTCTCGGACATTGATGAATATAAGAAACTCCTTCATTCAGCAAGAAACGCGTACATTGATATGATTAGAAATTCAACTGTCTTGACAAACTCAGAGTATAGTCGCAAGGCTATATACAAGACATTTACAATAGATTCTGTTGTTTTGAGTCCTCCCGTTGATGTGGATTTATTTCGCAAAGCTGTTCTTTTTTCCTCGACGAATAAGAGAGATAATACAATTTTAGTAATATCTAGATTTCATCCAAGTAAAAAGGTAGAGAATGCAATTAGACTTGCAAAATTATTAAAACAAAATGGAATAGGGCGAAGTATGAAAATTGTTGGAAATCTCTCGCCACGCATGATTGGCTATTATTCCTATCTAAAACAAATGGTCCAGGATCAAGATTTATCGGATTATGTGACTTTTCAGGTTAATGTCAGCTTTAACAAACTACTTTCTCTAATGTGTGAGTCTAAGGTATACTTCCACCCGCTACCAGGAGAACCTTTTGGAATATCTACTGTAGAAGCAATGAGCTCAGGGTTGATTCCAGTGGTTCCAGATTTGGGAGGACACACAGAATTTGTACCCTCGAAGTATCAATTCCGCACCTTTATAGAAGCTATAGAATCCGTTGCAGTTGCCATGGATGCGTCTTTTTCCGAAAGAATAGGAATCAGTGATTCAGTAAGAAGATTTTCAATGTCTAATTATATCAAGCGTTTCCAACATATTGTAAAGAAATTGTTAATAAGTACAACCAAAACAAACTATAAAAATATAAAAAGTATCTCTCCGATTGTCTCTTAGATTATAATAGAATAAGCACAAATAGCAAAGAGAATGTTAAATATTAGAATAATAAACTGTCCGAAAAGTTCTAATATGTTTTTTTTAATGCTGTTAGAAATAGAATTAGTTTCAAATGTTTTAGCCAAAAGATTAAAAATAAGTGGATTAATTCATTCATGGTTATCTTCAACATTTCAAATGACGATATATTTTTAAGATCCAAAAAAAAGAAATGTTATAATTGTGGGAGTCTTTTTGTCACCAAACTCACATAACCAACATAAACTATGTTATAAGCAATGCCTCGTTTAGATCTTTTGATTAGCTGAGGATTGCATTGCATGATATAAAGCCGACTACTACTTATAGTATGTAATTACATAAGCATATTCGCTTGTTACAACATGAGCATCTAGTGTTGCTTTGCAAGTATTTGCATTTTTTATTATGGGTCTCACAGGTTAGTAGTCTGCTAGTGCCCTCTAAATCCTCATTTATAATTTGCATTTAATATTCTCTAATTCGTATCTGTTAAGTTAATGTACAAACTAATTTAGAGAAACCAGCTAAAAAAAATCTACAAAGTGTAATTAGCAGAATTATATTATATTATTTCATAATAGGTATTTATATATATATATGTATATATATGCTTGTGTGTATTTCGCAAGTTTGGATTACATAGTTAGAATAAAACAAAAAACAAATATTAATCCAACCTAACATGCTTGTTTAACTCTTTTACAATATGATACATTCGCTGATATGAAAGTTCGAGGTTTTGTTGTTGTTCTAGAATGGATTTTGTCTTTTGAATATGAGATTTAAGT
>DATFPS010000204.1:0-3284 GCA_035264705.1 Nitrososphaeraceae archaeon
AATTTTTGTCTGGATAGATATTTTATAGGCAGATGCATATTTTATAATACCAAATCCTACAATATCTTCTTTAAACCCTAATCCTATAAACATGCCTTGAAGGTTCCATGGTTTTATTCTAAAGTATTTACCTAATTCTAAAATACCATATTTGTCTTTCAGTATTTTGGAATACGTTATACCTCTATATACAATTTCGATGCTCTTTATTCCTATGGTAACATTTTTATGAATAGTATTATTATTATTGCCATCAATATAGCGAAGAAATTGATTTAACCTTCGCTGATTGCGATCAATTCTACTTTTTATGGTTTTAGTAGGACCTTTGCTATGTAAAACGAGAGAAAGATATTTCGATCTAAAACTATCGAATATATATTTCTCACCAAGACATACAACTAAATCTGATCGTAACTTTTTTGCCATCTTTACTTTGTAATCGATACCGTTATTGTGTATATAACCATCGGTATTAATTATGCAAATATCAGAATCAGTTGTAATTTTTTTAACAATTTGTTTAATGGCATTAATTGTGACATCTTCAAATCCAACTGGACTGGTATTTCCAATAAATTCGTAGAATTGTGCATCTATATTTCTCAGGTCTGTTATTGGATTTTTGATTATTGTGCCTCCTATGGCAGTAGGTGGGGCTAAATCGCCTTGCCCCATATCTGCGTCAATAACTGCTGGTTTAAGGCTTTTTTTAAGTGCCAAATTTACAATAAAGGTTGCTAGTGAGGACTTTCCTGTATCGGTATCACCTATCAATAAAATTGTTCTAAATTTTTCAATTAAAATCTTATTAACGATCTCCTGCCACATTGTTGTACCAGCACTATGTTGGTCTACGAGCCAACTTTCGCCACCTTCGTCTAAGTTTATGGTAACTTGGCAAAGAGAATCAATCTCAAATGGTAAAATCTTACCGGCTCCTACTAACACATCGCTATCAGAGACGTCTTTTCCCAAAACATAAGCAGTACCTGCTACAGTAACTTTAGCAGGCCCTTTTACAAGATAAACCCATGGAGATATGCAATGCTCAGTCAAATTCTATATACATATATTTCGTAAGAAAGATTTAGAAAGGTATCAGCTAAAGTCAGACTTTTTTTTATTACTTTCTTCCAAAGATATACTGTAGAGAAGGAAGAATACTATTCTCAGGATTAGACCTTGATAGAATATTTAACATGCAAAGAAAAAAGGTAGAATAATATTTACAATTAAATATTGAAATATTGCTTTTGAATTAAGATAGAACCTATTTATTAATGAATGCTTTGAATTTTGTGACAAAGCACATATCTATCTCCTATCATATTACTGGTTTGGAACGCTCCAATTGTGAGATCTTTTTGTATTTTGTATTTTGATATGATATATGCATTAATATTTATTTTTGTATTAAAAGCGCACTGTTATTTAGGATATAACCATTCAATGAAACTGGCATAATTCAGTAAGCTGTGTTGAATACGATATATTGGCTAATAATAATGAAAGACTTGATAATATCATCATTTATGATAAAATTCATCTTAAAATAGAAATAGAAACACATTGATAGTAATTTAGATTCTAAAAAGATTCTTTGCATTTCTAAACATTACGAGATCTCTTATTTGGGAACTGAGATTAAGTTTTTCAACAAAATTAAGATAAGAACCCATATTAGAAATTGGCCAATCTGTTCCATATAAAAGATAATGTGGTTTACCGGCATAATTCAATAGCTCTGTCACTTTGTTAACCATATATTTTGTAGAATGTACGGTAAAATTGCCAAAAACCAATCCTGAAATATCTGCATAGACATTCTTGTTCTTATACAGGATTTCCTGACAGTCAAGTACATAGGGATTTCCTAAATGGCACATTACTATCTTTAGATCAGGATTATCAACAGCAACATCATCTATGTTCAACGGATGTGAAAATCTAATCTTACCTTTACTTGAAAATGTATCGCCAGTATGAATCATAACTGGAACTTCAAATTCCATACACATATCATACACCCTTTGATATCTTTTATCAAATGGGTAGTAATGTTCGTAGCCACAGTAAAGCTTGACACCTTTAAGTAAACCCTCTTTCAACCATATTCTACAATTTCGATAATCTTCATCGGTATGATTGTCAATTGAAAGCCCGGCCACAACTCCAAGATTATCATGTTTTTTTGTAATATCAAGAATTTGTGCTGTCGAAGGTCTATCCACATTAACTTTATAAGATGATAGAATAATAGAATAATCAATATTGTTTGTAGTCATGACATCTAGTAATGCGGTTAATCTTTCTTCTAGTGAAAGTTTATTTGTATACTCATAATAGTTAAGATGTACATGACAATCTATAATGATAAAAATATCACTACCTATGTTTAGGATTTAGCCATTCAATGAAACTGGCATAATTCAGTGAACAAGTATCTTGAATATAATTAGGTAAAATTTTGATAAATCTAAATCCATTTTTTAACTGAAATGAAAGGACAGGGTCTTTTAGTTCTCCTTTTATTACCTTTTGCGAATATTCTAAAGATGACATTTTATCTGCATATTTAGAATATTGGAGCAGTCTACCTCCACCTATTATTCTCCTTAAATTCAATTTTATGGCTAGATCCTTTCTCATATTATAAAGCATTGTTGCTATCCCAAGACATCGAAAATCAGGATGAGTTGAGATATCATCTGCATAAAGACTATCGCCTTTAGGATTATGACTTGTATGTTTTCGATCTCCAACAATGTCATACCATGTATGCTCTGCATATTCGGGTTTTAGTGAGATTATTAAACTGCATGCAGATGCAACTAATCTTTCATTTATTTCTGCACAAAACTGACCTTCAGGAAATATGCGAATATGATTTTCGAGAAAGTACGGTGCAGATATCGTTCCAGCAGCCACATCAGGAAATGATTTCTTTTGTAAAGCGACTATTTTAGGTACATCTTCTTGCTGAGTATTTCTAATAATAATTGTTGGCCGTAAATTATCCAATATTCTGACACTATCCATAAGTTCTCTAATATAAAAGGTATATAGCAGAAATCCAAAGATGGTGGAGGAGGAGGAGGAGAGGATGGAGATAGCGACCGGGAGAATAATAATAATTAGAATAATAGTAACCTCTCCTAAAGATGGATCCGACACCCATATGTGCATAAGGGGCACCCAACTCTGTAGCAGAAAAAGCATTAAGAATGACAGCGATAACACGAAAACTATAGTAGAGAAAAAGACATGAAAGAACATACAGC
>DATFPS010000205.1:0-6145 GCA_035264705.1 Nitrososphaeraceae archaeon
GACGGTATTTGAATATGAATATACTGGCCTTATTAATGGATAAATGATTAGTATATTATAACATTCATTAAGCAATTTGAAATTATGGATATCTTTTGATCAATGATCTGCTGACAATTTTTAATTACTATGCTACCGTTGACACTATATGGGATCAACAACAAGCAAAAGAGAGAATAATGAGCAAATCCCCAAAGAAGACGATACAAGAGGAAAAACAGGTCAAGTCATAAGTGAACAATCTGGGGTTGAAGGTCAAAGAAAAGAAGTAAATGTTGAAAGCTATTCAAAAGTTGCAGCTTTAGGACAAATTTTAAAGGATATGGAATTTCCAGCAGATAAGAATAAGGTAATTGAATATGTTAGACAAAGTTCCAGTGCTCAAAATAAAGAAGAGATATTAGCAGCACTACAACAAAAACTAGAAGAAAGAGAATATAAAAATGTGTCAGATGTTACTGCTAAAGCAGGATTGGTCTATTAATATATGCTAGACGACTTAATTATCTACACTTATTTTTGCTTTTGCTACTGAGATCTTTATTTCAGAATCAACTTCACTTATAGTTTTGCCAGCTAAATTTTAGATTTGTAAGCAACGGCTTTTGTTATAGTTTGTAATTTGTAATAATAATAAGAATAAACTTAGAAAATATCTTTTCATCTAAATAAAAAGACATACTACTATCATAAGCCGGCTTCATACGCCTTGGGAGTATTAGGGAATAAATCAGATCCACTTGCAACTCTATAGTATCACATTGATCAATAGAAGGAGAAGAATTATCTGCTCCTTTGCTCTTCTTTTTTTCTTCTTCAATTTCTATGCAGTCATGACACATCCATATTCTATCGGTATAATGGCCTGTCTTTACCTTTCCATGTTGTTCAATTTCAGTTTCCAATGAATCAGTAACGGGTGAACTACGTTTGGAACATTCTGGTAATAATTCGATCATATATAGATAAGCTCTACTTTTTATTTTAGATTCTTGTAATGCTTTCAAAGGCATTGTAGAATCGAGTATTGCTTATTCTGTGTTTTCATACCTTGAACAAGTCACCTACATTAGAGGCCGCAAAAATCCGATGGTATAACTATATATGGATTAAGTGCTGACCTAATCGTCTGTCAAATATTCTTTTTCTTCTTTCTTATTATTATTATTCTCTCTTTTCTACTTTGAGCATAGGTTCAACTCAGATGCGGCTGTAGGAGCTGCTTCATCTAACTCTCTATTTCTATCAGTATCCAAGTTTGTTTTAGTTGCTTTAGCCATTGCAACTTGCTGTTGTCGCTTGCCAAGATTTCTATTTACAGTCTTTTCTTTTGTCTTGATTTTATTTTTGTCCTTTTTCTTGTAACTTTGACCTTTAGCTCCTTTTGGCTTTGCAGTTCCTTTCTTGAAACCGAAAGTTCTCTTTATCGCCATAGATAATGTATTATCTTATCTTCTATAGTATTAAAATCTAAGCAAGGATTTCAAATATACTTAGATGAATAAAGAAGAGGCTTTACATTATTGAAACAAGGGAAATTTGAAATTAAAGGAATATTTCCTTCATCATTTAGTTCGTAAATTTATGCCCGACTATCAGGATAAGGTTGACTGAAGAAAAGAAATAGAAATAATTTTGATACAATGATAGAATTAGAAGAATTTCCTAAGATATTAGAAAAGCAAAATGTTTCTATATCTCTTCCAGTAATGATGTTTCATAATAATGGTTCCCAACTGTTTTAGCTTTTTCTATTTGGTCGGTTTTAGAAGTCCTTTACAAATATACTTTATCCTTTTTTGTAGTCTACTATTATGACATCATTCTGAAAGTTTTTGATATTGTTTGGAATTCTATTTGGCAGGCTCAACCATCTCTCTTTTCAACTGATCAATTGACTCTTGTAATACTTGTATTAGTCGCTTTCTTTGTGTATTGTCTGTGGAGTTCCATTTTTCTTTTTCAGCTCGTTTGTGAGCTAATTTATATTTGAGACCTGTCATTGAAGTTGTATAATTGTTTGCATCTAGTTTTCTGACATTTTGATGTGCAAGAATATACCAATGATATTCTGTTCCAACTGGAACGCCTGAGCCTTCTGGAGCATGCCCTGCTCTTCTTTTATTGACAGCATAAGTGAATTCCCATTTATCAGGTGTTATCTTTTTCTCTTTCCATTCACCTTTGTCATAATACCACTTGTGGCTTCTTCCCACTTTCATGCCAGTATATTGCTTCCCTTCAAACTCTTTGTATTCATTATAAGTTTTAGAAATATCTTTTTTTATTCCAATTTTTTTTCTTTGAACAGTTTCTTGGCCCATAAGACGATGTGGTTACTATGATTTATTAACAATATAGAAATTTAGTGTAGGTAGATTTCTTAGAAATAGTATTACGTATAGTAGCAATACATAACTAATAGTATTTGACAGTGCGATGCAACAAGAATCATTATTCATTTTTAGAGAATAAGAGAAAAAATAAAATATGCAAATCTTATGAACTAAATAATCAGATGACATATGTTCAACAGGTTACAAATCGATCTATATCGAATTACATATAATGACACTGTTATCATTAGTCAGAAATAGTTTCTAGATAGGTTAATCAGTTATAATTATCATCCCTCTTTTCTTTTTCTTTTTCTTTGACTTTTAGGTCTATCATGTTTGTCAAGTAAGGTTAGTCTAACATTTTTGACTTGTTTACTATGTTCCTAACAACTGACTAGTTTAGCTATATAATCAGCTCATGAATTGAACCTATCAACTTTATCAGATAATAAAAATCAAGAAAGGTAAATTAGTGTTTATACATCTCTATTCTATAACTATATTATTTTATAAATTATGGTTATATATCCTATATATCTTATCTTTGTCTGCCTACTTTTTCCAAAAAGCCTATTCAATGTTCTAATTAATGGATTATGATCTTATAAAACAGCTAACTGTCATGGAATACATTTTGATTATACCAACCTTTATAAAGATCAGGAAAAGTTAATCGCAGCGAAGGCAGAGCAAATTTGAAAGTGAAGTGTATATGAAGATTATATAGTATTGAAAAGCATAGAGATAAGAAAGTAAATGTAGGCAGTTTCACGAATTAATATTGATAATATGACTGCCGCCATATGTGGAAAAAGAGTGCTTGCAATTATTCTTGGATTGATTGTTTATGGATTAGGTCATATATATATAGGCCGAATAGTACGTGGATTGATTATATTGATTACTGGTTTTGGTATTGGATTCTTTGCATTATTTTTTGTGCCATTTCCTTTCCCAATACTTCCCTTAATAGGATTTGAAATATGGCAGATTTCAGATTTAATACTGATTATAAAGAGATCAAATAATAAACAAACCATCTGAAAAAAAGATCTACAGTTTAAGTGTTACGAAATTTAGTTTAAAATGAAAAGTTGCAGACCTAATATGGTTGGTGGTCAAATTCTAAAATTTCAATGTATTATTCTTGAAGTAGGAAGTTTTCCGCAATAGAACACATTAATCTTTTATTGACATATCCTCTTGTAGAGCTATTTATTTATGGATCCTAAAATAGGTTTTCATGTTTCGATTTCTCGAGGTATTTCAAATTCTGTAGATAATGCTTTAAAAATAGGTTGTAATGCATTTCAAATATTTAGCAGAAATCCAAGAGGATGGACTGCGAAGCCTCTGCAAGATAAAGATGTAGAAAATTTTAGAAAAAAATTGGATGATAGCAAAATAGATAGAGATTCAGTATTTGTCCATATGCCATATCTTCCTAATCTTTCTTCTCCTAATAGTAGGCTACATAAAAAATCAACTAGCATACTTGTGGAAGAATTGAGAAGATCTAGCTTATTTGGTATTCCCTATGTTATAATACATCTTGGAAGCCATGGTGGAAAAGGCAGTGAGAATGGGATGAATCAACTAATAAAAGCCTGTAATTTTGCGTTTGAGAAATATTATAAATCATCATCCGCATCAACAATAGCAAAAAATAAGAAAAAGAGCGAAAGTACTAAACAAGGCAGATCTGTAACTATATTACTAGAAAATAGTGCAGGCGAGAAGAATAGTATAGGAAGCAAATTTGATGAGCTTGGTTTAATTCTTGACAAGATTATGTCTTCTCCACCTCCAAACAGCAGTAATGGAAGATCCTATGGTATTTGTCTTGATACTTGTCATGCTTTTGCAGCAGGATATGATTTGAGAACAAAGGAGAGTGTAAGTGAAACTTTAGACAAGTTGAAGAGTAAAATAGGATTAAGAAACCTAAAGGTAATACATCTAAATGATTCTAAAGATAAGTTAAATTCCAATCGTGATAGGCATGAACATATAGGTATAGGTAAAATAGGAAAAGAAGGATTTAAAGAACTGCTTAACCATAACGCCATAAGAAAGTTACCTTTCATAATGGAAACGCCTATAGACAGACGAAGAAATGATGCTGATAACTTAAAAGTTGTTCTAAGCATACTTGATAATAATAAAAGAATAAGAAAAATACAATAAGTTGTTATTATTGAATTTGTCTCTTCAAATATTCTGAAAGGTAAAAAGTTGTCTCCAATAAAAATAGGAACATCTGGTTATACATACTCCTGGAATAAGGCAAAACCTACTCCTTTTCAATGGTATATAAATCAAGGATTTAATTCAGTTGAGATTAATGCTAGTTACTATAGGTTTCCTACCGAGTCTTGGATAAAGACATGGCTATCTACTGCTCCAGATTATTTCACTTTTTCCATTAAGGTTAATCGTTCTATTACAGATTACACGGGTTTAAAGGGAGAAAGAGCATTACAGTTATGGAATAAATTTAGAAGTACACTTGACAGAATATCTGATAGTATTGACTTTTGGCTTTTTAAGATGCCTCCTACATTTAAGTATACATCAGAAAACATTGAAATAGTAAGTAAATTTTTTAACAAAATCAAGTTAGATAATAATAATAAAGCTGTATTAGAATTTAGAGATCCATCATGGTGGAATGTAATAGATAAAATTGCAGAAATAGGAATAGTTTTTTGTTCAGTCGATGCTCCTGGACTTCCTCGTACCAGAATTGTTACTAATAATGCAATATACCTCAGAATACATGGTTATAAGAAATGGTATAGATATATCTATTCCCAAGCAGAACTTGATACCATGATATCATCAATTAAAAAACTAAACGCAGATAAGAAAGCAATGTATCTAAACAATAACCATGGTATGCTTGAAAATGGACTTTATTTATTAAAAAAACTTGAGATCGTAGAAGAATGAAATTGAATCTTTGTTTTTCAATAAGGCTTTAGTAATTGTTAGTTGAACAAGCAGTATGGTACATTAATTAAACTGTTCATATTATAGGTTATCTAAATTCTGCAGTGTTTGATTTAAGATTTTATATCACCATGAATTTGAGTTTATTTATTCTTTGTTATGAGGTGTGTTGTATCTATATTTTTTTCATTATCTCTTTTACTTTATGTCATTAACTTGAGTAAAGTCTTGATAAAACATCCAATAGCTCGAAATGGTTCTGGAGTATAGAGAACTATTACTTTGTCTGCTATAGGGTTTAACCTCTATGATTTCTTTAGCTACAATAAGTACGGCTCTGTTAACTTAGCGATAAATCTATAGCTGGATGAATCCTACTTCTTTTATGCATATATTTAAAAGAAACAGAACGTCTGCAAAGTATGTTTGCTATGGGTTATACTTATATTTTTTAGGATTATCTTTTAGAAATACATCCAAAGCTTTATCTCCATTTGTTGAAAGAAGTCATGTTTCAATTTGGAAGTGGTTACAGCATTATAATCCACAAAAAATATACTGTAAAAGAAAAAGGATTTTTGAATTTATCATTGATGAAACCTTAATTCAAATAGGCAAAGACTATTTCTGGTTATGGGTTGCTATAGAACCGTCCAATAAGGAAGTTTTAGGAATTCATCTTTCATTGGAAAGAAATATGATTGTAGCCGAACAGTTTCTGAAGCATTTAGTAATAAAATATGGAAAACATAAAGTGTCATCAGATGGCGGTACATGGTATCCACAAGCCTGCAAATTTCTGAAATTAAAACATCATATACATTCTTCATTTGAAAAAAGTGTCATAGAAAGAA
>DATFPS010000206.1:0-2479 GCA_035264705.1 Nitrososphaeraceae archaeon
TATAGCTGGATTATAACGATATACAGCTGCAGTTACGCCTGTTATAAATTGCATACTTTTGGTTCGCTCAGCAGCAGCTGCTATCCAAATCCAAGTAAAATTACCATATCCATTATCATGCCACCAAGGATGAAAATGATCGCTAGTCAAGCAACTATCAAACCCATATTTTTCAGCTTCAATTACAAACTTTAGTAAATCTTGCATAGCATACTGTTCTTGCGAAGCCCAATATCCAAGCCTCTTATCTATTTTTTCTGTTGACATCTCCTCGTCTATTTTTTTCTTATAATGCTTCTATTAAATATTGTTGATAAAGCTGAAGTATATGAGGTTGGAATATTTGGAGAAGCGTGTATGGGAAAATGGAAATAAGAAAAAAAGGTCCCCCTTCAGCATTTGTATTTTGATTTAGTTTTACTGTTATAGAAACCCGTATTATTACTGATTAAAGCTATTCGCGAAGGCAATGGTACTTTACAGATTTTCATCATAAATAAATCTGATGGGAATCAAAGACAGGCTCTGATTAGTATATCTTCAGGTCAAGCAAACAGTGAGTGGGCGGGCATTTGCACTATTGCAGGTACAATAAAATATCTTCTTGAACCAAAATTTGAAATGATCAAAGTCAAGATAGATGGTAAAAGAACTAGTTTTTCCATAAAAGATATTTGCTTCATATGAAAAATCATGAAAAACTTCTTTATCAGGAATCCTCTTATATGTATATTATTTGTTCTAATTTTCTCGTTGTTGTTTTGTTGTGAAGTTGCTCATACTATTTATGAGCTTCGGATATCCAGTCGATATTAAGGTTTGAATTACTAAATAAGCACAGTAACAAGCAAGGATTGGAAAGAACAGAATTAGAAAATAGATTGAAATTTATTTGAAAGTCAGAAGAGGAAGGAGGAAAAAAGTGTGAGCAAAGCAGCAGCAGCAGCAGCAGCATTATAGTCATACACTAATCTACAAAATGAAACTGCAAATATCATCTTACTATCCTATCCTGGGGTATATTTCCAATGTAATGTGATTGGCAGCAATAGCCAATAGTATATATGGCTACTTTGTACATATTATTGTAAATGGAATAACTAACACCTTTGTATTATTTCATTAACATTTATGGCGTATTCCAGTATAACAATTGCCTGGTTGAACTGTATAACAAATACAATCGTCCTTGATTCTGATGTTCTGAAATGAAATAGGGTATTTAGTGCCAGATCCATCACTATTGGGTATCAAAGCATTATGTGGCAGATAAGTTATCGACTCAGAATCTATGGGATCATTTAAACCAAACATTAGTTGTGAGATTTCAACTATATACCTCATAGGATATGGAGTGTTACTAATCTTATTCCACCATTCTATTCCAGTAAAGTGATTTGCTGCTATAAAACCAAAGTTCGTATTTGGTAATGGTAAACCAAATGTTTCTGATTGTCTTGTGTTTTGATCACTTAGAATATATTTGATAAGTCTCGTCTGACTATCCATAACAATTTGACGTAGATACGAATGACCTACCATTGGCAATATGTGTTTAAACCTATATTGGTTAACCCCTTGAAAGATAGCCTCAAAGTAATCTTGATTATCGAACTGGCATATAAGATTTAATTCTACAGCTATGTTCTGTGTATTAAAAATCTCAAGTAGATAGAGCATCCATGATTTATCTGGTATTTGGTTTCCATTATCTGCAATTAGTGTTATAATATCAGATACAGCGATAACACTTCTAGGAAATAAAGGTTTATGCTTATCAAGAACTCGGCAAAACGAACCTACCCAATAATGCAATAAGATCAAATAATTTGAATTGTATATATGAAGTAATCTGTATTGAATTTTATTCTTAATATTATCGTTTAACGTAGGTCATATTGTCTAGAATGTTTAAGCACTTTAACTATTAAGAAAAACAATTATCATAATTTGGCATTGCTTATGGATGCTATGAAAAGTATATGCGATCTATTATCATCATCATGTATTTCTATTATCTAATCGAGTATAGGTACCATTACCCTTGCAAGTTAATCGCTTCAGGAATTGATATCTTTGTCTTTTAATCTAATGTAACATTACGATTATACTTCATACCTTCTAACGTAATTTTTTTAGTGTCCTAGACGGCGTACCGTAACCTTCAAGCATATTCATTAATGTCAGTCCACATACAATATTTTATATTTCTAATGCTTTAAATGTACACGCTTGTAAGTAGAGAATAAACTTAACAAATTGTAGATCCAGTTCTCGTCTACTATGACAGGTATTAAATTTCTTTATACATATCACAAAAGCTCACTATCAGAAATAGAAATCTATTGATACGGACAATATTGAAAAAGGAAAAGCCTCAGAAAACTGCAATCAAGATTAGCTTCCTATCTAAATAATATAGCTGGAAAGATAGTATCATCATTTACTTTTAATGATAATGTTTTATCTTTTAAGTGGC
>DATFPS010000207.1:0-2521 GCA_035264705.1 Nitrososphaeraceae archaeon
ATACTGATATTAGATAAGCTGGTCTGTTAATAGAATTTTGAAATTTATAAGTATTTTAACAAATGACTGAATTAAACATTGTTTGTTGTTGATGTTGTCCTATTGCCAGATGAAGACTCTATGTAAGGCCATAACCGATTAAGCATTGTAGGTACGTTAGCCATAAGCCAGGTTGCCATATCTTCTTCCTCCTGAAGATTTTGCTTTAGGATTGGAATTGCGTCTTGTACATTTAATTTTTCTGCTAATTGTATAAGCATTTTATAAGATATAATCTCTGCATTTTCTATTATCACATCTTCTCTAGCTCTTATTAATTCTTTTTCTGGTGTCATTCTATTCTCTGTATCCTTTACAATATCCCTTACCTTCTCATCTTCTATAGTGGTACGATCCAAAGTTGTAGATAATTCTGATGGAAACTTTAAAATTGGTAATTGCGCCATCGAGGTAGCAGGACTACCTCCCCAATTAGTAACAAGTTGTTTTAATCTATCCTGTTGAGCTTTTGTCTCTTCTATATGTTGCGTGAGTTGCTGTTTAACATCTGAAATAGTTGTCTCTTCTATTCTTAATTGTAGGTGATCTAGTGCAGCATTCTCTACAGATAATATCTCGTTCAAATATTGTTGGACTTTGTTAGCCACATTATTTTCCTGTTGAGCCATTATCTTCGTTCCCCTCATACCTTAGTTAAAAATACCATTTAACACTTACTAACAATCTATTCATTTTATTATCTGATAGTAAATGTTCATACTAAAGTTATTTCCAAGCGAAATTGCTAAAGAAGGCACGAAGAGTAGTAGTAGCCTTGGTTTACAGCTAGAATTTAAGTTCATTTAAAAGATACTGTTATCATATCTGCATATTAGTATTGGTTACATATATGCCTCAAGTCGTAATCAGATTCAATGCTATAATGATCACAGACTTATAGTACTTGAAACCCACAACTACAATCACATATTGAAGCTAAATTATATGAAGTAGTGGTAGTGGTGGAACCCAAGAGCATCAAAGGACTACAGAAAACCGATTTAATTATATGTCTTGACAATAATAATCTTCAAAAATGGTCGATGGTCATTGTGACTGCGCAAACTGCAAAGATCCTATTGTAGGTTGGGTTCCTTTAAGTGATGAGAATAACACAATAGCAGGAAGGTTTGACCTTTGTGCTACACATAAAGAACAGTTCATACAGGAAGAGATGAGCAAGAACAATATGAAAGATGACAGAATAATTCAGAATAATTGATTATTATTATAGAAAATAAGGATTCTTCTATTACCTCATAATGAACTTCACAATTACATCTATTAGGCTATTGTTGATTGTCACGTTCAAATGTAAAAAGATTTTATATATATGAAGAAAGATTTAGTGCGATGTCTTCCTTGACTATCTTCAATACTTAAATTTTTATTCTTCAATTATTTTTGAGATTCACTTGATCCATTTGTTAGTGGATAAAGGGTATACATTCGTCCTCTCATCACCAATCTTAATAGAATGTATCATTATTGCTCCATGTCTCCAATTTTCCCAATACCGCCAGTTAAAGTGGAATTCCTCCAGCGGATTTTCCAGGTATCTTATAGATATAGGATCCTTTGCCATCACGCCTTGTATTTGCTGCAACATAGCTTGTTGCCTGATATGAACTTTCATTTTGTTAATATACCTTGAAGAAGCACCAATTACTATTTCTGGCAACATTTTTCCCAAGGATTTCATGCCAAATCACGACTTGGAGATATTACCTGGATACCCTTCTAAGAAAGTAATCTTGTGTTTGATTGTAATCCTTTTGTTTTCAACGAGTGAGTATAATCTATTTTTATATTAGATTCAAAGCTTTCTTCCATCAGTGATTAAATGACTACTTAGGTTATTTTACAATTCCTTTATTTAATATTTAAGATGTCTTATAATAATCAAATATATTCTTCTAATCGTTGGTCATATCGTATCATTCGTAGATTAAACATAATAATTTTCTTCAAATTTTCTCGAAAGAAGGATTATTTGTATATTGATAATGGTTAACGGAAACATCGAAGTGTATGATCAATATATTGATGAAGTTTTTTGGATTTAACCATTATATGGGATACCCTAATTAATAAATGGGTATAATAAGATAGTTGCCAAGTAATATTAACGAACTAAAGTCGTTCTACAACTTAAATGAATGTTTCAATGCCATGATCAAGTAAGGTAGTAATTTGGCTGAAATACTTTAAATTCTATCTCTGATTTCCATTATAGCAAATGCCATTTTGGTACAGTTATTTACGGTATATTACGACCTCAATTAAGGTAAATAGTTTTTCTTTATAGTGTAAAGGATAAAACTACATTCTTCACAGGAATAAAATAAACTGTCAAAATCAGAGCATAAAGACATCATCGCATAACATCTTGGGCATTCAATTTCATGATTTATTTCAAGGGGTATTTCTCGCGGATGTTCCATCCGCGAATTTTTTTTCTCAAGGCTTTTCTCTAATTCTG
>DATFPS010000208.1:0-2247 GCA_035264705.1 Nitrososphaeraceae archaeon
CCTGTTTGTTGATGGATCTCCAAGCAATCTTTTAAATTAAATAAATGGTCATCATTTTCTATAGCAATTCTCTTCTTTATGGCTTCACTTAAAGTGGAATAACATTCAATGAACTTTTTTATAGCCCTAGGCTTATCTCCATAAACTCCTCCTACATGGATCTGGACCTTGGCAGTTTGGTCTAGATCCATTGCATCTAAAATATTACAATGATATTTTAATTCATTGATGCTATTCTCAGTCACTTTTTCATTGGAAGAGTTAAGAATGACAAATTGATCTGGATGCATGGATATTCTGATGTTATTTGCTTTGATATATTCGCCTAGCTGTTCAAATTCCGATTTAAAATGATATATCCAGTCAAATTCACATATAGGATGAGAAGCAAAAGGAACAAGATCAGAACTAATTCTAAAAAATAGCAAGCGATTTTCTACATTAAATTTTAGAATCTTTTCAAGATGCGCTAAGTTGTCTCTTACAGTTTGAATTAATCTCATTTCAGAATAAGATGCCAACCTAAAAGTAGATGTGTGATGACGTTGAATACTTGTATTTATACACGGGTAGCCTATCTTCATGTTAATTTACCTGTCTAATATGATGAGTGTATTTGTTATAAATAAAAGGTACAGGCTCATAGATTTGATGCATAATAACTAGATAAAGAGTAAAGAGATCTATTAAAAATCTTTATGATACAATCAAATAATTATGTTTTTGATCTGTTTGTTTCTAGAGTTTTTGTAAATTGCTCAAGGCAGCATTAAGATAGGAAAATATTATTCTCTTGATTAACAGGTATTCTTCAGTGCATTTTTGTGACGATATTGGTCTTCACAAATACAAGAAGAAGGAAGAAGGATAGCTTCTGGATATAGGTATAATTACATTCCTATTAATGAAAGGACCTAGCACATAAGTGATAAAACCAATCGACATCAAATCGAATTGTCTTCTAGATTTGTTTAAATTCAGGTCGAACATCTCTAAATCCCTGTCATTTCATAGAAGTTAGGTAATCGAATAGTTAGGTGAATATAGATAAAAGAAGAGAGAATATGATTTGACTAATTCTTTGTGTTCGTGATACTTTGTTGATTCTTTTTCCTTTGAAAGAAAATTACAGTAACTATTATTGTAATAACAATTGCAATTACGACTACTGTAATAACAGCTAATTGCAAGGAACTATTGTTCCAAGATTCTGGTACATCAATAAAATAGATAAAGTTAAGAACTTGGTTACTATACGCCATATCATTTACATCCACATATAGTATGTATCTTCCTGATTCTGGAAATACATAGTTGTAACTGTAATGACCATATGGAACCAATATCTGATGGGTCTTTTCTAACTCGATGTTATTTTTGAATATTCTTATGACAATAGGGACATCAATTAGATCATCACCATTAACACTGCCAAATCTCAATATAATCCTGTTGTTCTGTCCTATAACAGGACTTTTTGGATCTGTTACCATCTCTACTTCATAGTTACTAATTCTTTGCTTCAAAGCGCTTTTAAGAGAGTCTGCATATGCTTGATGTGACGGGTTTATTATAAATGCCGCAGCAGTAATAATGCAACCAAAAGCAATCAATAAAACAAAAGGAGATAGCATATAAGCAAACTTTATTACTACTAATCTTCCTTTAAATTTAACTAGATTACAAAGTAATTGGTTACTATTTCTTGTTTGGTTTGTTTTTCCTTATCATATTGTTCTTGGTTTGTTACTGCTTTCTCAATCATGTTGCTATAGTGCTCTTCTATGCATATAAGGTGGAATATCATCTTAAAATATCAGAGGGGTTTTTACATTTGATATTGATTGTCTCACCTCCATTTTACTAAGACATTCATGATCTAATCCTAAGTTACTTAAATTGGATTTTACATATTATACTATACGCTGTATGATAATGGCCTTTAAAATAGGAAGCGTAAAAGCATGTTAATACAAAGACACATTATACTAACAACTTAAATAATAAAAGATAGATTCGTCCTCCTATCGAAAAGAGACAATCGCTCGTGATACGGAGGGTACCTATCCTGTATTTATGCAATTATTTATCTCTATCCTGGTAGACGAGTAATTTATATGTTATGACAATAAAGATATAATATTTATTTTTAACTCTTGTAAATGAGAAATATCTGATATATATATAACATAACTATACTAAATATTAAATTATGCTCAACTTCACGGTTCGATATAACATATAGTA
>DATFPS010000209.1:0-4450 GCA_035264705.1 Nitrososphaeraceae archaeon
GTGGTATTATCTTAGCCTATTAGTTAACAAGTCGATATTATTTAGATATTTGCTATAGTAATTGTTGTGTTGCAAATTGATTTACTGTAATGACTACTTGTTGTTACATCTGTTTTTCGTATACCCAAAAGAGTGTAAATCGAGGACTATCAAATGTATAGTAGATATATCTTTTTAAGTTCATTTTGCGCATGTTATAGCGGTGAAATATAAGAAATAGACAAAAGAAAAGTATTATCTAAATGTTATCTAAAGGAACTAGTATTACCTAGACAACGTGAGTTACTAGGTCGTGTTGTCAAATTTGTAGAAGCAGATAATATTATTGCAAAGTGTACCGAAGGAAATGTAAGGACTTGTCGTATAAGAGGAAAAATTAAGCGAAGAATGTGGATAAGAGACAACGATCTAGTATTTGTTTCCCCTTGGGACTTTCAATCTGATAGATCAGATATTATTATATGGCGGATATATTGCAGCAGCTCATGCAGAGAAACTAGAATACGATGGTTGTCTTGCTGATCTAAGCCAATTGAATAATAAGACGGGGATTAGTCATTGAAAACTCCTATTTGTACTTTTCATGCAAAATCTGCCATATTATGTACAAAATGTGAAACTAAACTAAGGTTAGGACACTTGACCCATACAGATGTTGATGGAGCAATAAAAATTAGCAGACTAGCAGAACGCAATCAGGATGTCAATAAATTTACCATGGTACGTGCTTCTAAAGTATATGATGATTTCATTCCAAGTCTGCGTGGATCAGATATTAGTTTTCTGCGGACAAATCCATCTTTGATAAAAAAGTTTGAGGATGAATTTCAGAGGAAGGTTTGCTTTGTCGAGGCACAAGCAACAGACAGAAGATTCATTGAAAACCTCTTTTTTCCGGCAAAGGTTATCTCAGTCAACCTGATCTGGTTTCCAGACGGAAGCAAATCTACCAAAGTAATAGTTTCCACTCCAAGTAAACCTAAATCGCAATTGAATATAGAAAAAATAAAAAAATTGCTAAGGAAATTAGAAATATAGATTTGCTAGTAGAATTTGAAGATCAAAAGTAGGATGCAAAAGAGAAAGCCTGATTTCAGAGATATCGTCAATTCTATGAATGTGCGCATCCAGAATTCAAATTTCTTCGTCTGTTCTGGATTTATGCAAGCTTGTATTGTTATTAAAGAAGTAACAGATCTAAGTAATCAGCAGACTTTGTGAGAAAAAAACCACTAGTGTCAGTTTTTAATTATTCTATCTAAGTTATTTATCAAGCCCATTAGTTATTCCATCACTAGAGAACCTACAACGTCTGCTATTCCAATATCTGGACACATAGTATTGATATTGTTGGAACCAAAATCAGGCTAGTTGAAGTTCCACTGCCAACATTCTCTTGGTTCAGTCTTTTGCTCATGATGTGAGCCTGTTTAATTTTATTTTATTATTATCATCATCATTTTATAGACAAGAAGTCTAGAGCATCAAAAAGTCCTGCAAGCTCTTTGGAAAGTTGATCGCAAAATATCCCAAGTATCTCAAAGTCTGCTGGACGAAGTTTCTTTTCACTAAACATTCCCAGAACTCCAATTGATTCACCTTTGTATACTAACGGATACCCTGCAAAAGATTTCAAATTCTCTTTTTTTGCCCACTCAGGATATTTTATCCTAGGATCGTTTATTACATCATTTGTTATTGCAGGTTTCTTGGTCTTAACTATTGGTCCTATCTTAAGGCTATCTATGGATACCCTAGAAAATTCACCGTCAATATTCTTGTATTTTCCGGCGCTGAATTTCAGAATAAGATTTTGTCTTTCTTTGTCAACTAACCAGACTCGAGCCAATTTTGCATTAAAATATTTTACCAGGCTTTCGACAATAACCTGAAGTTTGTCATTTAGATTATCGTATTTTTTCAGAGAATTCAGAATCTTATAGACGTAGAATTTCTGCTCCTTTAAACCATATTCGTCAAAGAGTACATAGGGTGATGCTTTTACAGTCTTTGACTCATATGAGCGATAATCTGTTATTAATTCTACAAACCTATTCAAAAAGTTATTACTTTCTAATTCATACTGTTCGATTGAATCAAATACAAAATGACATATCCAATCAAAATCTCCACCAGTTAGCCTAGCAGAATATACACAGAAAGGTGCCTCTTCAACATAGTTTTTTAGTCGATCGATTAGATTCTGAATATCTTTTGAAAATTTAAACTTGAGAATGATTGTACGGTTTATTTTTTCTGAAAGAATAACAGCAGGATTAAGAATTGCCGAATAACCAATTATTGTATTAGTTTTTTCTAGTCTGCCAAGTCTGTATCTTATTGCTCTTTCTGTTATATTATATCCAATATCGTGTAGGTTCTTTGCGATTTCAGCCGAAGATGTACGTGCATTCTTGCCAAGATAAGAAAGAATAAGCTTATCAATTTCATCAAGCAAGATAGATATATAATTTAAAATCAGATTATTATTCATTTCCAAATCGGAAATTGATGATGTACGTTAATTTTTCGCTATATGACTTATTTTAAATAGAAAAGAATACGATTTCCGATCCAGAAACTTAATGGCTCAATTTGTTTCCGCCGAGAATATCAGTTACTGTTGCCCATAATATATTATGAGAACAGACTATTTTGAAATAGATCGCGTAATTGAGGAACTTGCCAGGACATATGCTGCTCCGTGTACAACAACATGGTTTAAAGTGACAAACAATAAGAAGCCTTCCAAAGAAGAATATCGTAATAAAGTAGTAGAATTCATGCAGAATCTAGAAAATATATTATCATCTTACTATCCCAAAAACCAAGAGTCAGATCAATTTATAGAATATGCAAAAAATGGTTTATGTCAACAAATCTCGATGATACTTGCCGGAAATAACAAGGAAGTAGAAAGACGCCATAGATATTATGTTGACTATAACTAGAGAAGTATTTACTATAAATTAAGATAAGAAGGAGCAAAAAATCGTGATGATAGACTACTATAAATTCGCAATACCTGCTATTGTTGTCGTTGTAATTGGAGGAATGATAAGTGGACTTATGGCTTACAACTTTTATCCAGAAAAGCATGTAAATGTCAACATAGGTAATGATAAGTGTTATGAATTACTTGATTCAGCAAATCTCAAGTATCAAAACCTTGCAGCTAAGAATGAGATAGAAATTTTAAAGTTACAGCTTGATGCAATCAACTTAGAAAAAGAAGAACAAGCAGTAGTACTACCTGTTACCTTTAGCGGAACTCATGATGAGATTTCTGGCTTTAAAAACAAGTATAATACTATTAACATAATATCAGACACACCAATAAGCGATAATAGTAATGTTGATAAACGTATAGTAAAGGCAACCATATCAGAAACTGAATTTCAAAGAATTGTAAATGATTTAACATTAAAGGATGTAAAGCCCTTAAGCAAAACAGTAGCAGGTAGTATTGGATTACAGCCAAACACGTACATAACGCCTGCAGAAGGAAAGCAAATATCATTAAATTCAAATGAGTTTATGCGTGAGGGAATTCATGAAATTGTGGAGAGCGAATATGATGGAGTAAAACCAGCTGAATGCCGTACTAAAATAGAATACTGATATTTTGTAATGATGGTTTATGTCCTTGTTCTTCTTCTTGTTCTTCTTCTTGTTGTATAACACATCATCATAGGATATCTATTGGTTTGTGAATATATAACATTATTTTAAAAGGTTGTTGATGATGATTATTATCATCATAGATTATCCTTTCTTGTCTGTTGATCCTGTTTTTTTAGTCCAAAAAATGTCTGCATTTGCTTCCTAGTGACTGCAGCTACTACAATTTCTCCCCGGATTATATTAAATTGCAGATCCCATTTCTAAAAGTCCTAGGACCTATTGTAATTGTTGTCTATTTTTCTCAAAGAACTAATCTATCAATCAAACAATACCATGAGAACTATGTTACCAATTAAAGTAAAAGTTGCAAGTATCCGAAATTTAAATTTTTATCATGTATCCCTGATTTTGGCGCTCTATGATATGCGGCATACTCTAGAAAATGGTTAATACTATATAACGCTGTTACCATAAATAGGAATTAAAGTAAATTCAAATATTAACTATGTGTGCGAGATCTTCCCGATCTGATGATAATGAGGCAGCGCCCCTTTGCTTCTATCTCTAACAAGAATGCAAAATTAGAATGACATTTTCTGCATAATCCATCATTAGCATTAGTGAATGATTTTTCTTCAAGATGACCACACGTTGCTTTCATCTATATTAATAACAATATATATTCGACGGTATTTGAATATGAATATACTGGCCTTATTAATGGATAAATGATTAGTATATTATAACATTCATTAAGCAATTTGAAATTATGGATATCTTTTGATCAATGATCTGCTGACAATTTTTAATTACTATGCTACCGTTG
>DATFPS010000210.1:0-3890 GCA_035264705.1 Nitrososphaeraceae archaeon
TGCCTTCTTTCCTAATGTCGAAATTAACACTGGAACCTGCGCTGTACGTGGCAACGTCACTATAACATTAAAGAAGTGTCCGTGATGATCGACCTTCCCTTCCCATAGCGCAGCACGTAGCACCTTTACATATTCGCGCAGGTGGGCTAACGGTGTTGTCTGGGATAAGCCATAGATACCCTCTATAATAGCTTGATGACTGGGGCCGATTCCAAGACGCAATCGACCAGGTGCAATATCATATAGAGACAGAGCTTGCTGTGCCAGAACGAGCGGATGGCGTGGATATGTTGGCACAATGGATGTTCCTAAGCGCACTGTAGATGTTTTTGTTGCTGCGGCTGCAAATGTAGTCAATACGTCTGGCGACCAAGGAGGTTGGACCATCCAGATTTGCTGTACTCCTGCGGCTTCAGCTGCAGCAATTGTTTTTGTTGCTACTGCTGCATTTGTCCCGTCCACGACAAGTCCAACGCGTTCTCGTGTTGTTGGCAGCCGACTTGAAGAAACTTGCAATCTTGAATCTTTTGTCACATTTTCGCCTCCAGCCTTATTCGTTTATCCATTCCAGAACTCTCGGAAGCATTTATGCAAACTAGTAGCTCTCATGAGCCTAACATCTCGACTAAGAACCTTTGATAAAGCGTGATTAATATAATCCTGATCTGAGGAGAAAATCTGGGTGCCATCTGGAAAGGTAATCCGGACAGATGGAAGAATATTCTCGACTACTTGTGGCGGTGTGTCTTCTATAAAGGCAGCACGAAAGTCAAAGAGCTTTCCCCATTTCCTAGGGTTCTTGGCACTAGCCACCTTGCCAGTTTCCTGGTCGATTAGTGCGTACGAGCGATCCCCTACGAGTCCGCGTTCTGTTACGTACGAAGAATTGAGCTCTTCTCCCAGCATTAATTTCACGGGATATCGCCATAAGGAAACTACTCTTCCTGCAGCTGTAGCGGTCTCCTGAGCTTGATTCACAAAAGTCATCTCCTCCTCTCTACGATGTACCTTCAGAGTGCAATTTCTTATTTTTGGTTTATTATGCCATGAAAGATGAATATCAAATACTCCTTCTTCTTTTAGTCCTAATTATAGTAAATAGCAGCAGTAATAATCATATCAGGTAACACACATATGTTATTATAAAATTAACTTTGCAGGCAGCATCTTTGCTATCTCAATATCTCACTCCGTCACTGTCTCTTTGGTTCTCAATGCTTATTTTGTATTATAAATGACAGCACATTATTGAACTCGAACGAAGCAGCGCCATCAACACCATCAGCACAACCAACCTCAACCCTACCATTAATCTCACTACAAGAAATACTGCATAATAGAATTATACAGAAGAAAGGAGAAATTCATGAGTCTCATAACAGGGCTTATGAAAGGATATGGACAGAGATAGACCCATTGCAATGGGTCTTGGCTCAAATACTTACGCTGCTGCGACAATCACTGGACGCATCATAACCAAAGTATACCACCGGCCGATTGATTCAATTTTTCTCCCCTCTATATTCCAATTGTCTTTTCCATCATTATTATGAAGTGTACATTCAGTAATCCTGGCCGAATGTCTTATAATGAATGTCAGCGTAAGATAATGATGTCTACCAAAAAAGAACATCCAGAAAATTATGGCTGGTGGATAAGTGAACTAGATTCTCTTGGAATCAAAAGAATGAAAAGAAATGATATGAAGGATAGAAAAGAAATTACTGATCTCACTAGAAATATAAAGCAGACTTTTTTTCAAAAGTACAAGACTGTTTATAACCAGTAATATTACATTGTCTGTACTCAAGATTAAAATGTAGATCTAATAAATTGCTTTTCAAGAGTAGTTAGTACTCAGTAATTTAATCACGAATATGAACAACAAATGTTATTATTTCTATTATGAAATGCCGTAGCAAGACTGACGTAATTGGACGTCTTTTAGAAGCTGACTACCATTAATCCTACTTCATGATACCAAGAATAATTTCAAATCTCATCATCGCCATATCCATATGAGGTTCTACAACCATTAGGGGAAGATATTGTATCGCCACTAGACTTAACAACAACAACAACACCTTCTTGCATTCGGACAAACACCACCTGAAACATCAGTAACAGATGAACAAACCTTTAGGTCAGCATTTGATACTTTGTTTCTTCAGAACGGGAGGATATAGTATCTATGAGGACAGGGAATCTAATGTGTTCAAACCAGAAGAAACATTCTTGCTATATGTTGAACCTCAGGTTATACATATGGTACAGTAACAGATGAAGATGGCAATACACTAGTACAAAGTTGATACAATCTGCTTCTTAACATGGTCTTTTACTAGTTCTCTATGAATAAAGATTACCTCAGGTTGATGATTTTCATTTTAACTGGCCGCCTTTAATCAGAATTTCATTGATATTTATATATACTGTAGAGTGTGCATAGAGTTTAATGAAATTCGATTTATTTGCCAAGAAGAACTTTAAATGCGATACGTGTGAAAAGAAGTTCAAGACTGCAGCACAATTAGAAGAACATCGCCAATTAAAACATAAGAAGACATAATGTGTGTTTATATGCTTCTTGCATAATATTAAATATTCTCGTTCTATTCTAATTGTAAAGATTTCTGCTGCTTATTGGAAAAGATATAAAATGAATAAATATGAATAGAAAGACTAAGTAATAGTCATTACATTACTGTTTACAGCATCATAATATCGTTAGTTTTAAGGTATTATCTATTAAGCCTTCACTACTTTCACTGCATTCATTTTCTATAATCATGATAATATCAAAATAACAATAACGCAATGTATTATGACAAAACATAAGCATTGCATATTATAGACAGCAATGTCAACATATCATAGGTGGGTTTTACCTAAGTAGTTAAGTAACTTCAGACTTTATAATCATCATGATATACACAGAACAAAGCTCAACCTTAGCAATAGCATATTATTCCAATCTGAGGAAGATATATTTATAGAAGTAGATTGAAGTAGGTTGATTCAAGATACTCAAGTTATTGTTAAAGTAAAAGATACAGGTACTCCTATAGACCCTGACATATTGCCACAACTATTCTCAAAGTTTGCTTCAAAGTCTTTTGAAGGTACAGGATTAGGATTGTTTATTGCTAATAGTATTGTGGAAGCTCATTATGGTAAGATACAGGCTGAAAATAATAATATTAATACTCAAAGAGAAAGAGGAGGTACATTTTACTTTACTCACCCAACTATCAATAGACAACAAAGTGTAAAAGTGGTCGTCGATCAATAATAATGAACAAGAGAGTCCTATTCGTAGACGATGAACCTGATCTTAATTTAACGTTAAAGATGGTTTTAGAAGAAAATGGATTCAAAGTCGATTCATTTACTGATCCTTTGTCGGCATTAGAGAATTTTAAAGGAGAATCTGCTGGTATGTATGAGCTCTTAATTCTTGATATGAAAATGCCAGGTATCAATGGTTTTGAGTTATATAGACAAATAAAGAAGATAGATGATAAAGCCAAAGTATGTTTTCTGACAGCAAGTGAAATGTATTATGAGGAGTTTAGAAAAGAATTATTTCCTGCATTAGATAAAAATTGCTATATTCAAAAGTCAATTGATAATGAAACGCTGATAAAAAGAATAAATAGAATAATGACACCATCAAATTAAATCTGACAGTGATAACTTTGAAAATGAAATATCAATATTAGATAAGATTGCATTCGCTTCTGAACAATAGTGCAAGAGAACAGAACAACAAGTGTAAGAACTTACGGATAAAAAGGAAAGATTAGAAAAGTGGAATGGTTATCACAATCCATAATACATAATTGAATATTCACGATAGAGTATTTTGTAATTATTTAAGACTTTAGATA
>DATFPS010000211.1:0-6373 GCA_035264705.1 Nitrososphaeraceae archaeon
ACAAAGGCACATTCAGGACAATTTAGAAATGGCAACAAGGTAGAACCGTATATTAATCATCCACTTAGGGTTGCTCTCATTTTAATAGAAGAGTTAGGCATACATGATGTAGACCTCATTTGTGCTGCTCTTTTACACGATATCATAGAAAAAAACTGTAATAGCAGTATATTGGCAGATCAATTAAGAAAAGAGTTTGGGGAATATATATATTTTATAGTTCATGCACTCACAAAGCCTAAAATAAGAAATGAAGAGAAGAAAAAAATGTTAAATGAATATTTCCAAAATATCGCAAATAGTTCTGAAGCCATTAGGTACATAAAGCTAGCGGATCGCTTGGATAATATTAGAGGTATGAAGAATTTAATTCATAAGGATAAAGTGCTCCGATACAAACTGGAAACTCAGAAGTATGTTGTTCCAATAGCAGAGAAGACAGACGAAAAACTCGCATTTAAGTTATCAATTGCTCTATATGAGCTCAAATAGGAGAAGAATATTATCATACCTATTCATCTTGCATCTCACATCTTCCTTCAATATTCTTATAATGGTTGTTCCAATGAGTGATACAACCTATCAATCTGTGTTTAGTACAACCACAGATAGGACATATCTTAAGTTTTACATTTTTTGTCATGATCAATTACCATCATAATCAACTTTTTCTAATCACCTGTATATAATATATACTTACTACATATTTTTATAATCCAATATATAATTAATCTAAAGAAATTTAGTCATTAGTAAATTGGGCAAGGCAAACGAACAAAAGGAAATTCACTAACACTATGTTCGTTGATTTTTTAGTGATGATTTGTATTTCTATTAGATTTTTGTCTTGATACTCTCAAATTGACTTATTGTCATTTGGTTATCAAAACTAAATTTCTATAGTCAGCATTACGCTATGTATTATTATTGTTATTTCGATCTGTTAGGTTTGTAATCATATTCTCTAATCTTTCTCTTAATGCTGAATTAATTTTCTGACCATCTACTTTGCCTCTAAGAATAGCCATAATTCGACCCATTAACATTCCAATTGATTCAATCCCTTTCTCTCTAATAATTGATATATTTTGTTCTAAAATTCTATCAATTGCCATGTTCAATTCTTGAACGGTCATAGGTGTTATTCCAAGTGCTGTGATTGCTTCATCAACTGTTTTAACCTCTTTTCTTAAGATCTTTTCAAAAATTAAAACTATTGACTCCTTGGCTATGATACCTGCGTCAAGCTTTTTGAAGACATCCATAACAATATCTTCTGTCAATAGCATTGTATCAAATCCTTGTCGTTCAAGATTAACAAGATCTTCTGTAAGTTTTGATGCCACAAAAGTTGGCTGTATTTTTACTGAACCTACAATTTTCTCAAATGTAGTAAAATAATTAGAATCAAAAATCTGCTCTGCAATCTTTTTCTTCATCCTGTATTTCTCAGAAATAATTTTAATGCTATCATCCCAAGATTTCGGTATTTTGTTTGATAATGAGTTGAGTAATGAATTGTTGATCGGAATGGGTGGTATGTCTGTCTCAGGATACATTCTCGCTGCTCCAGGTTTTGGCCTACTGAACGAAGTTTTACCTTCCAATGTTGCTGCGCGTGTTTCTGCAGGTACGCCTATTAACGTCATTTTCAATCTTTCAGTTATAGCTTCCAATGCAAATTCTACCTTATCTTTTGGACCGCCTACAATTACGAAAGCATCAATGCCTACGACTAGGTCTAATTTCTTTCTAATTGCTTCAACTTCCTCCTTTGTTATGCCATAGTTTGGCAACTCGTCAGAATGAAATACTCCTCCTAAACCGTAAAATCTAACTAATTCACCTAGGTGTTTTCCTATTCTAATATCAGGATATGGCTCAAATCCGATTATGCCATCAAAACCTTTGACTCTGATCGCCTTGAAAATACCATCATTATTATCAGCAAGTGACCTTTTTACTACGTCAGAGTGTGACTTAAGTAAAATATCTGTTATATCTTCAATTCTGTCTCCAATTACAATTTCTTCAAATTTTCTATCTCTTTTTAATTTTTGAGCAATTAGAATCAAACCATGTTGTCTGAGAACTTCATATTCAATTACTTTTACCAGTTGATCAAGACGCTGCACACCTTTTACTTCTACAATGGCGCCATTATCTACTGAAATGTTAATGTCCTGCCTGATGCTACCAAGTCCTCTGGCAACTTTTTTGCTTGCTCGCAATAGCCTACCCAATGTGAGTGCAATTTCTGCAATTTCTTCAGGTTTTCCGGTTACTGGCTCAAGTGCAATCTCGACTAGTGGCACTCCTAATCTGTCTAATCCATATTCTTTAATTGTTCCATCATCTGAAATGAGCTTGGCTGCGTCTTCTTCGAGACAAATACTTTGTACACCAACCTTTTTATTATTTATATTTAGATATCCTCCACTTGCAACCAACATAGTACGCTGAAAGCCACTGGTATTCGATCCATCGATTACGATTTTACGCATGACATGAACTTCATCTATGATCTTAGACTGGAGTGCAAGTGAAAATATCAATGCAGTTTCAATTGCTTCTTTATTAACCTCATGTGGTGGCTCCTCATCTGCTTCTACAAGGCAACTAGAACCTGCGGCAGCATGATATTTTATAGTGCGCATTTTCGTGAATTCAAAAAGCGCTGCAGGATCATAAATGCCAAGTTCGCTTTGGGTTGGCCGCAACTTGCGAATAAAGGTAAAACCATATTTTTCAGTCTCTTCGCAGTGGCAATTACAAAATAGCTTGCTTTTAGTGGAGAGTTGCTGGTGGATTTCAAAACCAACTCTTAAATTAATAGCTGCTGAATCGATTGTATGCCACCCATTTAAATTAATATTAGATGTCTTTTAAGCCTTGCCTATGAAATAGGAATAACACTAGATATTAATATTGTCAATGAAGGAATATTTATGTCTGTTATTTAGATACAATGATAATTAATCATCTTAATTTAGTCTTGGTTTGGATTTGATCGATCGATCTTTCTATCACTTAATGTATTGTAAATATCGAATATTTCTTACGAGTTAGTGGTCGTTAGAATTCTAAAATTTTAATGTATCTGTGTTAGCTGCAATTTATTTACAGCATGTGATAGGTCATACTGATATAGTCATAGCTGAAACTTTTCTTACCACGAGAGAGGTATTATTGTATATATTGCCTATCTGCAAGTTTTCATTATCAATAAGTAATAATAGTATTTCTGATCCTTAAGATGCTTATCCTAATCAGGATATCTCTTCAACATTTTCTATTAATATCGAAGGGATTCTGCTTTGTATAGAATTATTAATTTTAATTTTTTACTGTCAAAGGATTCAATTAAAGGTTTTAGCATCTCTAAACTATTACACTTTAAATCCAATCTTTAATTATGGAATAAGACTCCTGCTAAGGTAAGCGTTTTATGACATTAAAAAAGAGGCTAATGCTAAATCTATTGTACATTTTCCTATCATCAGCAATAGGTACATGTAATAGCTTTTCTATCCATAAATGTTATAAGATTCCACAGTACATCTTCAAGCAAAATTATGCTAGAGAATCAATTGTGTGAAGAGAATACATACATACAGAGTAGAGCATATTTTTATGGGACCAAAGTTATTAGTTATTTTGTTACTATCCATTGCAAGCTATAGAGATTAAGGAATTTGAATGGTATTTGCGTGATCATTTGTTTCGGCAATCGAATCAAGGCAGACGACAACAACAACAATTCAAAAAAGAGTCACTTGCACAGGAGATGACTAGTTTGTATTTGAGGTATAGAAATTCTACTTCGCAGCATATGAATGAAATGATAAATGCTGTAGTTAAAAACCTAATTTCACGTCAAGTACTAAAAAAGTTCGAGAATTCTTTGGAATTGACAAGCAGACTTTCTCGATTACAATGCTCTAAATGTTTTTACATTTCCTATCTGAGTAGTAATGAACCAAGAAAGTGCTTGAGGTGTTCATTTAATGAATTGCATAATTTTCCAAAGAAAAAATAAGCTGATTTCCCTTTTGAAAACGTATGATGCAGATACTATCCGGTTTTGGTCAGCAGCTGAAGCAAATTAGGCTTTGATTTTAGATATCAGATAAAGGATGTTAAATGCAAAGAATTTTCTATTAAAACTCTGGAATATAGCGAGGTTTGTGTTATAGTCTGAGTATATATTCAACATAAGCCTGCAGTTATCACCTAGAATAGAAGAAACCGATGCTACTCATACTAGAGACATTAACAAAAATCAGAAATCCAGTTTATATTCTATTCTATTCTGTGTCCCCCCTTTATCATCTACTCTTTAATATCTTGTGCTGTCTTATGTCAGCAATGAAATCTGCTCAAATTAAGAATTACGGAGGCAGCGAAGTTATCGAGATTAACCAAAGCACATCTGAGCCAACTGTGTCTTCTGGAAAAGTTTTAGTCATCATAAAAGCAGCTGGGGTAAATCCAGTAGATTGGAAAATTCGTGAAGGAGGCATGCAACAACTGATATCGCTTCAATTTCCATCAACCTTGGGGATAGATTTTTCTGGCGTTATCAAACAAGTTGGAGAAGGCGTCTCTCCTTCAGATTTTAAGCAAGGAGATGAGGTATATGGACAGGCTGGTGTGATAAGCGGGGGATCGGGAGCATTTGCAGAAATGGCTTTGGTAAATACCGAAAGTATCGCAAATAAACCAAAGAGGTTAAGCCATCCAGAAGCAGCAGCCTTACCGCTTGTAGGCGTTAGTGCTTGGCAGGCACTTGCGGAAGATATTGAATTATCAAAAGGTCAAAAGATTCTAATTCATGGCGGAGCAGGAGGCATAGGGTCAATTGCTATTCAGCTTGCCAAGAACTTGGGAGCATCCGTAGCGACAACAGTAAGCACAGATGACAAGCAGTTTGTCCAAGAACTGGGGGCTGATGTAGTAATAGACTACAAGACCCAGACATTTGAAGACCTGCTTCATGACTATGATGCAGTCTTTGATACTGTAGGCGGCGATACATACAGAAGATCTTTCAGGGTGTTAAAAAAAGGCGGCATAATTGTTTCTATGCTGGAGCAGCCAAACTCAGAGCTAATGAACCAATATGATATCAAAGCCAGATTTCGATTCACACAAGTGAATAGGAAACGGTTGACAAAATTGGCACAATGGGTAGATCAAAATAATATAAGGGTAAACGTAGAGAAGAAGTTTTCACTAGATGAAGCGGGTGATGCACTTGATTACCAAAAGGATGTACATCCAAGAGGCAAAGTGGTCTTGGCTATGTAGAAGAAGAGAAAAGAACAGCTATCTGTTAAATTTTGTTGGATAATTTCAATATCGTTTATTGTTTATAGCCGACAAAGAAGAAAATGTATTCATGGAATTTAGTCCATTCCTAAAGTGTACAGTGATGGTTTCTATAATATAACTGAATAATATAACATTGGATTATTCTGTTCTGAATTAAATCTTTCTTTCTTCCCATTGTAAGATCTATGTCTTGTATTTTAAACATACAAAATCTGTGAACCTTATACTTTATCTAAATTCCAAACCTCGAATTCTGGATTTTTGTTTATAAGATCTTTAATCTTCAATTTATATCAGAGAAATGTCTTATCCACATAACACCATTTCCAATCCTCATCAGGTTCAAAAGATTGAATAAGCGGATGTTCCGTTGAATGGAAATGTTTTGTTGCATGTTTATTCTTCGACGAGTCACAGCATCCCACATGCCCACAAATAAGACAAAGACGTAAATGCACCCATGAATCACCAATTTTAAGACAATCCTCGCAACCATCTGCATTAGGCTTTACGTCTTCCTGAACTAATTTAAGATGCGTACATCCTGAATCTGACATAATATTATTTACGGGAGTGTCTCTAATAAGCATGTATTTTTTAGAATCAGATAACTTGAATTGCCGCATTAAGTATGTTTACTGCATTGAAATAAGATCTCTACGCAATTAAGCTCATTACTATTATGTCTTGGTTAAAAAGTTCTTCTTTCTCCATATCCATATGAGGAATATGATGAGTATATAACCGCCCATCTGATTTTATAAGTATCTTGTCCTAATTCTTGTTAGTCTATCCAGTAGGTGTAACTTATTCTCGTACAACTGGCAAATGAACTTGAAATCTTGTATCTCCTGGTTTTGAGAAAAATGTAATCTGACCTTTATGCATCTCAACTGCTATACGATAGCTTATGCTTAGACCTAATCCTGTTCCTTTCCCCACACCTTTGGTAGTAAGAAATGGCTCAAATATTCGAGATTGAACTTCTGGCGGAATACCTGGTCCGTCATCTGCTATTTCTACCACAATATGGTTGTTA
>DATFPS010000212.1:0-17776 GCA_035264705.1 Nitrososphaeraceae archaeon
AATCAAGCCTATAGAAGAATATTTCAAGGTTGGCTATACAAGAGTATATGTACATAGTACCAGTCCTAATGAAATAGAATTTATTCAAGCCTTTTGCGATAAGATATTGACATATTTTAATGATATGACTAAGAGGTAAAAAACTACAACATTAGTGAATATCCTTATTTAATAACAATAACGGTACACGCAATTCCTCCGATTTTTGTAAAATATAATAGCAGCAATAATTTACTCTAGGATTACTAATTCTCAATTAAGCACTCATACATTTCAATGCTTTCAAGAAATTTTTTTTGCTACTTCTTCTTTGAATGGTAATTATTTCTAAATTCTTATATCCTTTACTTTTTTCTACAAAATTAAAGGTCGAATTTTCTCCAGCCAATTTCCTGATATCTATTTGATAGTTCTTTTTAATATTGAATCTTCAAGTCTTGCGTTTATTACTCTCTTTTGAAATATTTAGTCAAATAAAGCATCCTAGTTGTCTAAATAATCCCTGAGTTTATCAATATGAGAAAAAAGTCACTTACTAATCTAAGAGTATTATTATTTTTAACCTCGAACATAGGGCAGACGCAATAGATTGGTCTTCGAGTAACATACAAATTATATTTTAAATAATAGATATTATTCAGAGAATATTGTCCTATAACTAAAAGTTATATGATTACTTTATCAATAATATATTATAGTTAAGTATTTATAATAATAATTATTCATTCTCCTTTTATTCAATATTGCTAACGCAATATTAGAGAAACATCGAGTTGATATGTCAGACTTTATAACAGGAACTATTCGCATGGCATGTCAGCATCAATGTATAAAGTGTGGGATATTATATTCTTGTAAAAAGATTCACGGTAATTGTGGAATGCCATTTCACCATGGCAAATGTTTATTATGTATTTAAGATATAGTACGCTAGAATAGAATATTTCTCATCAAAATGACAGGCAATGTTTACTTACTATTTAATCTATAGTTAAAGACACCGACAAATATCTTTAATGGCTTGTTTTTTTACTATGTCTTGGCTGCTATTTGCTTTGCTAATTGTACAAGTATTTAAGGAGTTAATTAGTATTTAGAGCTGCACATTTCTCTTGTTGCACAATATAATTGATTATTAATCGTCACTAGTATATGCCTGACAATGTAGAGATGACTTGATCGTCTAGATGTCTTTTACCTCCGCCGTTTTAAGAGAAGTCTATCAGATAACTAATTGTAAATATTAGTTGTAAAGCTATGCTATTTGTGTATTCATTAGCACATTATCTTGCAAATAATATAATATATCAATGACGAGATAAAACACAATAACGATGCGAGTATTGATGGTATGTACAGAATATCCACCTATCCCAGGAGGTATAGGACGATATACTTCAAATCTGACAAATGCTCTCTTAAAATTAGGACTTGATGTATACGTTGTATGTGATGAGAAAGGTGATGGACAGTATTCTGGCCTTTATCCTAAAAATCCTCATAATTCCGATGTGCTATTAAAAATCGTTAATGACCTAGAGCCTGATATTGTACATGTACAATTTGAGGCTGGTTTATATGGATTAATATGGGATACAAAAAATCCAAGAAAGGTTGGGACATATATAGACCAATTTTATGTTAAATGCAAAATTCCAATAGTAACAACTTTTCACTCTGGACCAATTACTCTGAGCCAATGGATAACCCCGTCATCATTGGTTAAAAAAAGCGGTAAGATGGGAAAATTAGGAATACCTTTGCGAGCATTGCTTAGATATTGGAAATATTTCTTAAATTATCAGGCTTTCAATAACATAACCAAAGAAAAACTTAGGATGAGTAGAGCAGGCATAGTCTTCTCACATTATATGTCGAAGTTGCTTGATCATGGTGATAGTAGTAGTAGATGCCATGTAATTTATCATGGATCTGAGCCAGCCATATATCCTCCTTTAAACAAGAAAGAAGCACGGGAAAAATTTTCTCTACCGCAAGAAGATGGACATCGAATAGCTTTAGCACATGGATTTAGGACGGCTGGTAAAGGTTGGGATATACTAAAAAAAATGAATATTCCAAAGGGATGGACATTAGTAGTAAATTCCTCTAAAGATTATTACAATAAAGAGAACCTTGAATTGAGCTGGCAAGGAGAAACCAATATCCTAGATTTAAGACGTGGTTACCTTAGAGAGGATGAACTCTCTACATTATTCTATGCTTGTGATGCTGTCATATTACCATATAAAGTAACTGCTGGGTCAGGTGTAATGTTTGATGCTTTAGCACATGGATTACCATTTGTAGCAACAGATTTAAGATTCTTTAGAGAATTTGCTGCCCAAGGATTAGGAATAACTGCCAAAAGAAATCCTCATGAGTTTTCGAAAGGACTGGAGAAGCTTCTAAGTAATTATGTCAAATACAAAGAAGCTGCTAATGTGTTTAAGGAAAAACTAAAGTGGGATTCTGTTGCTAAACAGCATTCTACGTTATATCATACTGCAGAACGGAGAGAGTAGCAGCGTCGCGCGCATCCGAGCCAGCTCATACCATAATATTGTATGATATGATTGGCGGTAACTGAAGAGCAAGACCCTTTAGCCATCCTCTTCTATGCGCTAAAAGCTCCAGAAATAAATAGGCAATATCCTTGACGGTTTAAGGTTTTCTTGGCTTTCAAATTCCGAGGGAACGTTTGAAAAATAGGAGGTTGTAAGACTTTTGCTAGTGGAGTGCTTCGATATTATTTTCTATAAAAAAAGCATAGTAATAGCAGTAACCAGTAATACAATATATTCTGTATGTCTTGGTAACGGATCTTTATAATAGTTAGTTGGGGAGGGGAGAGACGACCTGCGGCCCCATTAACGACATGGTTTCAATTATTACTATTACAAATTACTACATTAATACTCTAAATCCAACTTCAATATGTATAACCATGCATAGATTCAAATAAATAAATTTGTTAACAAGTATATATGCATATGATTTCCAAGAACTGCGAAAAAGCAGATCATAGTAACTGCACTGCTCAATTCTATGATAATGAGAACAATAATCGATATCAATGTGAGTGCAGTTGTCATGTCCAAATCCTGTCACCTAAAGATTTGCAGGAAGAGAAAGATAAGCAAGGAATAACAAAAGGAGATGAACTAAGGGCAGAGACAATGATATAATAATTAAATTATAAGTTAGTTCGATTCGTCAAGACGACTTTTAAACCATTATACTGTTATTCACTGCCCTTTTATATGAAGAAAGCACCCAAGTAAATTAAACTCATTACTAGAGGTGGTGTATTAGAGATAATTTGCAATTCTGTCTTCTTAATATTTCACTTCAATACAGAACCTCCGTCATAAAAATTATTAGAAATAATTCCGATCTGACTTGTGAAATACATATGGTGATAGCAGAACAGAAATGGATATATCAGATCGGATCAGTATATGCATTTCTTGTAGTTTAACTATATTTTGCTTAAGTATAAAATAAAAGTATTCAATGCTATTTATTGGTTAGTTACTCATTATTAGCTAATTTCTATTTCTTACTAATGTTTTTCTTCTATGAAACAATAATAACACTCTTATTATAAATATTTTTGATATAAATCAACATATATATGATATTCGATTCTGTTTAATCTAAATTCTCTTCTTTTGATCTTACATATTCTAGTTAGTACACTATGTCGTATATACATGGCAGAATTCTCTACTTTCACTGAAATAGGATAATGTTAAATTCTGATATGCTATATATAGCTATAATCTGCTATATGTAATTAGAGATAGAAATTTTATATAAAATGCTATAATATTAAATTGTCAAATATTATTATTGCTATTATAGTATATGCCTTCGTCTTACAAAGCCAGCAGACGGCGAAAAGAAGGAGGGGGAGGAGAAGGTAAAGAGGAAAAATCTTTCCGACCTAAACTCAGCGATTTTAAAAGAAAAACAGGAGAAGATGAAGACAAGGGCTCATTGCCACCACACTCAAGAAGCATAGACAATATGAGAAGAAGAGAAAGACTAGAGGAAAAATCCTTGCAAGCTAGACGTATGGATGATATTTTTGAAGTTTTCAGAAATAACATTGAAAGCATATTGAATCCTTGGTGGGTCATCATCATATCTTTGGCATTCTCCCTCTAAGTTACAGAAAGAAGAAGAAGCAGTAGAAGAAGAAAAAGATGAAGGAATAAGAAGAACACCTCTATATGATATGGTTGATAAAGGAGACAGATATGAGCTACAAGCGGAGTTACCTGGAATAGAAAAAGACAAGATTCATGTTAAAGCAACAGATGATTCTATTGAAATTTCGGCTGAACAATTAGAGGAAGAAAGAGTAGAGGAAAGAAAAAAGAAGTATGTATATAATGAACGGTCATACAGGTCTTTTTACCGTACAATTCCAATTCCTGAACAGATACTGTCATCAGAGGTTACTGCCAAAATGAATAATGGAATATTACGAATAGATCTTCCAAAGAAGATGCCTACCAAACCTAAAGGGGTTAAAGGTAGATCTATAACAGTAGAATGACAATTTGAAACACAGAAAGGCAGACACATATGCTACTGACTCTTCTTATTTTTGAAGAAGACTCGGATCGACGATATTCTTTGATGAGTTTATCTTAATCTTTTTGATTCTGTGTAAAACCTAACAATAAACTGACAAGAGCGAACAAAGGTGTATATTCGAAAGACTATGGGTAAATTAATGAAATTTAATAACATTATTTTTAGTTTTATTTTGTATATATTAGTAATTGTGGTAGCCAGGATTCTATTCATCTGTTTCTTTTCTAACCTTGTATTTTATAAAAGACAAAGCGTCAAATATATTTGATGAGTCTAACTGATCTTCTTCTAAGATTTTAGTCTTCAAGCATACAATGTTTTGTATGTATAGCTGAGATAAAATTTGCTTTCCGTATTGACCACCATCTTTCACACTTCCCTCTGGTCACACAATGAAAATATCTGGATTCTACAGATACACACAATTTTTTTTATTTTATCGGCTATTACTTCTAATTGTGATGGTTCCTCATGATGTCATCTGTTTATCATATCATATAGTTCTACAAGAAAAGTCCGCAGATTTATTTGAAATAGTAGGCATATCATCATTTGTATCTGTCTGAGTTTTATTATTTTATTTTATTAAAATACCATTTAACCAGCCGATATGTATTTTCTTTGATTTTCTGTCCGAAATTTGCTTTTGTATCATTATTGTTAGAAATTATCTATATTGTAGAGATAATGACACGTTCCGTTCCTATTAGCATAAATTCTATATAAAGTGGTTAATAAAATAAGGAAATGCTAAATATTTTAGATTAAATTCTAATTTGAAATATTGATAAAGCGTGCAATTAGAATAAGTTTTTTATGATTAAAGATAAAAAATGAATGTATGACATTCTAAATCTAAAATAAAGTCATTGAATTATCTATGCTTCATCCTTCTTCATCTGCCTCTCCTTCACCTGAAATTTGTCCGCGAATTTCTCCCAGTGGAAAATCCTTTGTATGCACATTAACATATGCTGTTCCATTATCCATAATGTCAACTAGATCTGCTAGTTGTTGTCCGGCCAATGGTCCTTCTAGATTGGCAGCAGTGATGTTACCTTGTGACAAAAGTCCTTGTGACATACTTGCTGGCATGGTAGCATTGTATAGCGTTACTATAATCTTTCCATTTTCTCCTTCTTCGCCTCTATGTATATGAGCTGCTGTGGCGTTGGCCAAATCATCGACACTTAATAGATAGCCTGATGATTGATTAACAGTAACAAGATTAAAAGTTCCTGTTGCCTCAGTATTTACGGGTGGTACTTCATCGCCTCCTGTAAGTTCTGCAGTGAAAGTTTGTTGTCCAAGTGCTGAATTGATAAAACCATTTGTTGCTATGCTCCCCAGCGCTACTATAATTGCTATTGTAGCTAGTGTTACTTTGATAGACATATGTATTACCTAAACAATATAATTAATAACTATATGTCATTATTAATGGCATTTAGAATTTAGATATAGTTAATGTCTTAATAAAGGCATTTATGCTCTATTTTATATCATTTGTTGTTTTGAGTGAGCAAAGAAGAACTTTACATCATATTTTGACCATTTGGAAAGTGGATTTAAGGGGAATATATAGATAGATAGTATAATAATAAAGCTATATCTTCAGAATAGTTCTGCGAGACTGATGCAAAAGATATGAAAGAAAAGAATAGATCTACTACATGCTTTGACAAATGTTCTAATAGTTTGATGCAAGAAGAATATGATTCATTGGATTTCTTATCATCTTTTATTTGATAAATCGAATTTGTTGTTTTTTAGCTATTGGAACAGATTAAAAGAGATCTATTCTATTTGTTGTCATCAATTTGTGCTTTTGCTCATATCTTGGAAATGATGGTCATAGCTATACATCTAATATTTTATTACTTTCAGATAATCGCATCATCAAATATCGAAATTATATGTAGATGTAAATATATCTAACAAGCATTATTTTGGAAGGAATGGCAATCTACAATACTTTTAATCTGAATCATGCTTTTTCTTACCATACTTCATTTGAACATCTACTAACCAATCAACATCCGATAGTGATTTAGTTAATTTTGCAATCTGTATTACATCCCTAATGTCTTTAGACTTCATTTTATTCCATACTAAATAGCCAATTTTTTCTGCTATTGGTATATTCAAACGATATCTCTTTACAATCAATCTTCTTGTAATCTCCATAAATTCTTCAAAGGTATATTCCTCTAAATGCAATTCCATAAATCTGGATCGTAATGGCTTTGATAATTTGCTAATTTCATTACTTGTTGCAAATATCGATAAATACATCTTTTTTTGTCTTGTTCTTCCTTTTTTAGTTTCGGATAGAATGCCTGTCTCCATAACATTGAGCAATGTCACCTGATCGCTTTTTTTCAACTTATCAATTTCATCGATTAACAGATATTTAGTATCATTACTGAAAAGATAGCTAATCATACCAGCACCTGAAGCACCAACAGCATCTATAAAATATGCATGATCTAATCCTTCCATCATTTCTAATAGAAAAATTGTTTTGGAAGAGGCTGGAGGTCCTGTCAATAATATATGTATAGGCTCTTTGGATACTATTGATTTCATAAATAGTTTCTTTATATCACGATATCCTACTATATCAGAAAAGAATTTTTCCTCTGGAGCAAGGCTTGGTTCGTCTTCTAATCCAAGTACTTCGTCTATTTTCTTGAATAAGTTTTTGAACACTTCTATCTTGCCTTTTTATTTTACTAATATACTTATGAGAGAATGTATTAAAGGCTCTGGTTTGAGTTCTGAATATTTTGAATCAGTTACGTACATCCCAACTGAGATCTTGTTTTTATCATAATGGGGTGACCTGAACTACATAGCCTTGCTAAAGTCCCATGCTGAGAAGAATTTTGGTGTAATTTCAATTACAACTTCAGTCCCATTTCTAGTATTTTCCATTAGCATCTTAGCAAGAGGATGTTCAAGAGTACCCAGATACTTCATGTTTATTTTTTCTATTATTGACAAGTTCTTTTGTATATCTTCAGATATTCTTGCTACTCCTCTGCCCTTCACTCCCTTGTATGGATAGTTCTCCTCGTCAATGCAAAAGTAAATCTTGTTAGGATTTCTCTTAATGTTCTGAACCTTCTTTGTCATTTTTGAGGTACCTGTGTATATCTTACCTGATTCTTTGTCATAAACGAACCAGACAGGTTGAATCATGGGATATCCTTCTTCGTCAATGGTGGCAATCTGTATGTTGAGTTTACTTTGTTGTAGAAAGTTGATAACTTCTGTCTCAGTAACAGGTTTCGGCATACTTGGAATAGCCTGGATGATTTTCAATGTACATCATACATCAATTTTTGATATAAAGATTGGGACTGACAGGACGGAATGAATTTAACAACTCATTGGTAAAAAGTAAGTGTATAGCCATTATTATTATTATTATTTAGCTACAACAGACATATATGTGTGTGCGACTACAACAACAAGAGATTTGAATATCTCGACGTTAGCATAATCCTCACTTTTAAAAAGTAAATAACTAGTTTCACCATTTTTATTAGTGGCAAAACCCTTGTTTACCCTAATATGATACTTATTTTATTTACCTTAGAGTAATAAGACTCTAATGGTAATTGTTGTTGTTGTTGATGATGATGATAACTAGATAGTTTTATTATTATTATTGTCATCAAATCATGAAAAAAACTTTTCCTTCTCTTTTTCGATAAATGGAATCACTTTTTCTATTATTATCATGTCATAATCTTTTGTTTCTACATCTAATGTTATAAGCAAATAATAATTATTGTTCATTGGGATTGTCGCCCTAATCAGTCCTTCATATCTACCAAGTGCATAGTTCATTTTGCCCAATTTTGATTCAAATGCTACCCTTGTTTTATGTCTCTTTATTGCACTTGATGCATATTCTTCATTTTCCTCATTTGACAGAAGAAGTTTTATTCCTTCTGCGTATTCAACATTAAGGAGAACACCTGTATTATCTGTAATGCCCACCCATCTTATAGAGGGATCAAGTCCCAATACATCTCTACTGAATCTAGAAAGAAACTTATCATCTGTCATTATTATTTCTCAATCACCAATTCTATTTAAAATTATTATTATAGAGTAACCATTATATCTTCTAGATGGTCTTTTTAATAGAATTTATAAGACAGAAACAATTTGCAATATACCAATAAATATCCATCAGTTGATTGGCAGCAGGTTATCAAATAAATGGCTTATGCAGGAGCGCCACTGAAAACAACATCTTTTATTAGATTTGATGTACAACAAAATATTGATTAACTTATGGAGATATCCAAAGCTCAAAATGAACCTATGATTTATATAAATGAAAGAGGGTTTCCTGTAATTGAAAATTCTTTATCTGGAGCAAAGTTGTTAGAAATGGCTGGATTTGCTGTAAATGAATACAATCTATATCTTGTATATGATCAATATAAAAGCCAAGAGATAAAACCTAATGAGAATATTGAAATACAAAATGGATTAAGATTCAATGCAGTTCTAAAGCCTGCATGATAGGAACTTTTTATAAACGTGTTTTATAAATTATTTATATGAATAATAAAGATCAAACTTATCTTATAAATAAGATATCACTCAATTATAAAATCATATAAGCAGAAAGATTTAGCTTCAGAAAAAGCAAAATGGTAATTGTAGTTTCTGAAAAGAAAAGTTCATAGATCGAGGACGCCATTGATTTAAACAAAAAATAAAATGAGCAACGAAAAATAGTATAACTTTCTTCTACACCCATTATATATCAAATAAGAGAATATATGGATTTGAATTTGTAAGTGATGTGATTGTCTCTTTTCTTCTTCTTCTTCTCTTCATATACCATTAAACATAAAATAGTAGTAGTATTATTATTCTCTATCCTGGATCCTGATATTATAATATAAAGAAGGTGTAAAATAATAATAAAATAGACCTATGGCTTTCTAGGATATTTTTTGTCTAATTCTTGAATCAATTTTTTCCCATTTTCTGTGTCCAGCTTTTGGATTAACAAATCTACTTTCTCTTCTAGCCTATCGTTTGCTTCCTTTGACTGTGCAGATCCTACATACCATAATATAGATAGACCTGCTACTTGCCATATTAACTGCAAGAATTCAGATTGCCAGTTTTCCATTGTATCTCTGAATGTCTGATTAAAATAGTCAGTAAACTCAATGGGTTGTTTATGCGCAATTTGCTCCTGAATATATGAATACCAAGCAAATGTCCAATGCAGCGATATGCTCATTATAAAAAGTCCTAGTGTAACCCAAAAAAATCCATAATATTTGATTTTCCCTTTATTTAATATTACCTAAATTATTATATTGTATATGCATAAAGTATCAATTATGCATTTGTAATAAATGATATGATTTATCGTAAAAAAAGAGAATACCAAAATTTTTAAAACGAAAAATTGTTAATATGTTCTAGTGTTAATTCTTTTTTTAAAGAGTTTAAGTATGTATATAGCTCAAAAAAGATAGGACGATTAATCAATCAATAAATAATTTGCCGTCATCTAAAATATAAAAGGAAAAATTATCTTGGGCAATAATAATAAACAGCTAATAAGGAGGCTAAAAAATATAGGATTAGCTATAATATGGTTAATAACGACTATTGTTTTATCTGAGATCTTTCAATTGCACATATCAATGGGAATATCAATAGCAATCTTTGTATTAATATTATGGTATATACGTACATCAGCCAAAAAACAAAATATGGAATTAGCCAAAACTGATATTGATAATGGTAGTAGTAATAGAATAAAAAAGAATAATATTGATAAAATAAATTACTATTGTATGTCTTGCTGGACAAAACATAATGAAGAAAATTGTCCTAAGTGTGGTTCGAGAATGAAAAAAGCAAGCTTTCTATCGTACGGACTTTGTGCATACGCAACTGGATATTTATTCTTTTAGTTTGATCAATTTAGTAAAAGGCTTACTTATAAACTAAAAGTGAGTTATAAGAGTTAGATTTCTTGAAAATAGATGGAAGCAAAAGCGGATAGTTACAGATAGGAGAAATTATTAAAATATAATTTGCACCAGTAGAAGGTCTTTTTATTTGTATTTGTATAATTTTTGATTATTAAACTAAGGGAGAGGTTAGTTTTTGTATATCATATCTGTGAATCGAATCAAATCTTTCTTACTATATTACAAAACATTCTTATCCTTGTCTAATGTTTTCATATTATTATCATCAGAAATTGATGTACATCATACTAATACTTTGTCGAGCTGGTTATAACAATGACAGAATCAAAAGATGACAAAAGAGGTCTAGCATCTGCAGACGAAGAAACAAAGGAAAGAGTAGCAAGAGAAGGCGGAAAAGCAAAGCATGACGAAAGAGGATTGCAAGCAGCAGACGAAGAAACAAAGGAAAGAGTAGCAAGAGAAGGCGGAAAGGCTTAATAAAAGCATTAATGGAAAAGTCTCCATTTTTTTATTGCCATGAATCTTTTCTGAAATTGAGTTTGTCTTTAAGGTAAGATTTGCAGAAAAAATTTGTATGACATTATGTTATGAATTTATTATTATTTTCTCTTTTATTCTATTAATTTTGAGGTGACTTATCAATGGAGTAGAGAGCCTGTGATACTTTATCTATCGAGTTCATATTGTAATACCTAAAGGTTAGGCCAATCAAGTCTTGACTAACTATTAATCATTATAATAATATAAAATATAAATAAGAATATATAATTAATAGTCGCAAATTAAAGCGAGATAACAAAACAGAAGCAAGTAGTACAATATATGGAAGAAGAAAGACAATATTTCTTTTATCTGATTATTATTATAACTATGGTAGATGTGTTACTTTTACTGTATATCTATTTCATTTGTTAAGAAAAAATACGTGTTACTTCTAACAAAAAAATTTGAAGAAAATGCTAGAGGATAATTTGGTTATGGTATACACTATCAGAATATTTCAGTGGAAGCACTTGATGCTATCCAACATCCATTCGTTATTAATAAAAAATAAGAACTAAAGTATCTATCCCACTATCTGTCAGTAAAATAGAGTTTTACTTTTTCCATCGGAATACCAAACCAAATGAAAAAATTTAATACATAATAAAAAATGAGATCACTAAAATAAAAGAAAAATGTTTTATCTTCCTAGTTGAACACAATGGCAGATCATATTTATGATAATAAAAGTTGATGGCTCTTATGGTGAAGGAGGTGGACAAATTTTACGGAGTATTGTTTCACTTTCAGCAATAACAAGAAAAGCTATTGAAGTTACAAATATTCGTGCAAAACGCCAGAATCCTGGGCTGCGTCCACAACATGCAGCCGCAGTAAGGATAGTTGCAGACATATTTCATGCAGCTGTTGAAAATCTAAAAGTAGGAGCAGACTGGATAAGATTTAATCCTCCAATAGATGATAAATTTGAAGATAGTAGCATGGTAAAAATTAACGTTGGTACTGCAGCCAGCATTCCAATGATATTGCAAACTGTAATTCCAGCAGTCTCTCTTTCAGACAAAAGTCTTAGTATCGAGATTACTGGTGGTACAGATGTAAAAAAGAGTCCAACAACAGACTATTTACGATATATTATAAGGGAGGCATATCGTAGTATTGGAATAAAATTTAGTATAGAAGTTTTGAAAAGGGGCTATTATCCAAAAGGAGGAGGAGTGGTTAAAGCAGAGATTTGGCCATGCAAAACACCAAATACCCTTGACCTTATAAATACTAGAAGTTTGAAACCTAAAATTGCAAATGTCTGCTGTCAACTTCCAAAACATGTTGCAGAACGCCAGATTTCATCTGCTCTTTTAAAATTAGAAAAAAATGGAGTACAGTGCAGTAACTATTCTTCCTCCTTTGAAACTTCTTTATCTCCCGGTACTTCTATTTTAGTACACTCAGAATCTGATTTTGGTCCTTATGTTGGTGGTGATTGCATAGGTGAACGTGGTAAACTAGCAGAAAATGTGGGAGCAGAAGCTGCAGAGAGATTTTTGGAGAGTTACCTAGCCAATGTTCCAGTTGATTTCAACCTTGCCGATATGCTAGTACTTCCATTAAGTCTAGCAAAGGGAAAATCACGGTATAGAGTAGGAAAAGTAACAGATCATCTTAAAACAAATTTACACATTGTAAGTCAGATAACTGGCTGTCAGTATCAAATTGAGCCTATAGAAAACAGTTACATAGTAAATATCGAAGGCCTTTAGTATAGTTAGGTTTTGCATTAATTCCAATTACAATTACATAAAGAATGCTGCAAATATTTAAATGGGTACAAATTATTCTGATATTATGCAGATAGGCAAAAATATAGACATGAGAATTGAAGATTGATTCAGCTGAGAAATGTCTTCACATTATCATCATTGAACTAGCCCCGCTGATTTTGTAACATCAGCAACATTTGGCTACCGCTTGTCTTGTATCGTTTCTAATATTAATACCATATTCTGACACCCGTCATGTAATTTTACAATATCCATTCTTTCTGAAGCCCTTGTATGCTAATTCAAACTCTCTGCTACATTCTTTTTCTTATTGTTGGTACTGGGGATATCCTTAGTGCCGCTGCAATACAATATCTCTTTTGTTGTTTTCTCACTATTGGAAGTTGTTCTCTACTTATTTCTGGAGCTGAATGTAAAGCAGATTTTGCTTTATTTTCTAAATCTTCCATTGTATCTTTCATGCCGCTGTCTTCATAATCTTTTGGATCGTCTATCTTCCTTGTCTTTTTATTATTATTATTGCTAATCACTTATCTTCTTCTCTCGAATTTAGTATTGTAGTACTAATGTCTTTCAATTTTTTAATAAGATATTTTGATTGTTAATATCCATTTATTTCTTCACTAGATATATAACACTCTATCGAACCTTTTGCTGTCTTTGTAAGACTTGATAGGTCTCTACGTATAATGTCATCATACATCAACCTCACTTTCCAAATTTGGTTAGTTCTGTATGGATACCGAGTTTTAGTTTTATTGACCTTGTCTTTGATAATTGCTCTAGCAAGTTTGCAGTAATATAAGATGAGGTTAAACAAATAAAAAATGAGCTGCAGCATTACTAGTAGTGAGTAATCGTGTACATAACCCTATTTATTATACAGCAATAACCACCTTTATGGCTACAATAAACGGTATGATATAAAAAGTGCTAGAATAAAAGATAATTATTATCATTCTTTCCTTTCAAAGCTGTTCCTCTATTGGTTTTTCATTCTTGTTCCTTCTTCTTCCTTCTAGGTCTAAATTCTAAATCTACTCCACGTTTATCATTATAATTAAAGGTAAAAGCTTCATTAGGTAAAATAGGAAAGCTTGACATTTTCCTGTTCAAACAAATAGGACATTTCTCTGTAGGTAATCTAGATTTATCAAAATATGTAGCACACCAATAATAACATGTTTCACAAAGAATGAATATGTCTTCTACAGAACCATACTTTTTTATCTTATAATCAGTAGCCAATTTGGAATGTATTTGGTATAAGTTATTACAAGCCAATAACCTTTGTTTGGTTGTTGTATTGTTTTGGATGCTGCTGCTTCAATGAATCTTGACTAATTTCAAGTGAAAATGCATAAGCCGAATGGAATGAGTTACAAAGGATTGATCTAGGTCTAAAAAGACAAGGTAATTACTCTATGTGCAGCAGTTGTATATTCATACCCATATCGTGACTTCCTTTGTCGTGGTACATTTCTGTTATTACCAATAAGTATTGTTACTACTTATTGGAGGTTGATTATTGAGGATAGAGAATGAACATGGATGGGGGATTCTTTTTTCTTCTTCTTACCATTCTTCTTGCATCAGCTGGTCTACGAACTCTTTGGAGTTTTTGCTTTTGTGATAATCCTTTGCGTGATTCAATGCACTTTGTTTTCCTGCGAAAGTCTTTCCAAACCTGCTGCAAAGGTATGAGATCTTCTTATTTGTCATCTCCTCCTCTTCTACTTCTTCTCTATCTCTCTCTGAGAATAACAATGATCTCTATCTAATGCTTTATAGCTATTAAACGGACAGGTAGATAGACAGACAGTAGCTTGAAACAATGGTGGAGGTGGCAGACGAGAACTGCTGCTGATAGATAAAAGAAGTCGACCATGAGTAGTAAAAGCAGTAATGGTACCTTTTATTATATAATGAATAATATACAATAATGATAATTGTTACATTTCGACGATGAAATAAAGAAGGGGTAGGTATGTAGGATTTTTTACCTTAATAAATCATTAATGTATATTGCCGTAGTTGTGGGAAGATAAATAGTAAGAATGAAAAAAGAAGAGAGAAAAGAAGAAGAATCTTGATTCGCTTTTCAAGATCATTGTTACAGTACAAGAGAAGAAGAAGAGCTTATTAAGAAATCTATTCAGAGTGTAAAATATTAGGCAGGTAGTGGTAATAATACTGATCTTATCTTATTAATAAAATATTCTTTTTCTACAGGTTTTCTAAGTATATTATTATAATTTACACTTGGCAATACACTTACTAATTCTTCTATTGCATCAAGAGCAGAGACAAATAGAACTTTAATAGCCTTGTTCATTGCCATCAGTCTATAATATAATTGCAGCCCATTAAGACCAGGCATTCTTATATCCATAACCACTAAATTATAGTAAGAAGGGGAATTCATTTCAGCAAAGTGTTTTAATGCTTTCCTTGAGTCTGTAAATGCTTCTACAGTATAGCCTTCAGAGACTAAGAACGTTTTGTAAGTAAAGAGTGTGTCTGGTTCATCGTCTACTAACATAATATTGGCAGAATATTTTTGATGTTGTTCTTGTTTTTTAACATCTACTTCTTTTGCTGCTGTTTTTTTAGAAGTTGGTTTTAATAGGAGGTTTAATGCCTTACCATAATTATTGCTACTACTACTATTATTCTTAATTGATAGGGAATATACTGGATATGGATAATGATGATTATTATCTTTATTAAAGTCAGTAGTCAAATACTCATCTACATATTCAAAATAATAATTATAATCAAAAGAAGAAAAAGACTTTACAATTTGATATAAATCGCCGCCAAACACTATTCCATTTGGTAGTGCCTTTGAGTTTATCTTTGCACACATGTTCATAGTAGAACCAAATAGATCATCACTTTGAGAAGTAGATGACCTAGCAACCTCTACTCTACCATAATTTGCACTAATCCTATATCTAACAGATGGTAGTTTTTCTTCGTATAACTTTGTATTTATAGCACAGCGAGCTTCTATCATTGTTATGCAACATTCAAAGACATCTCTAAAAGATGACTCATTATTGGAATCTATAGTTTCAGGAAAATAGAATATCAAACAATCACCAGCATTTTTTATTATTTTAGCTCTATAGTTTCTTGCAATTGCAGCTATTGTGTTAAGAAAAATTCCATAATATTTTCTAAGTTTTTCTGAATCAATAATGTCTGCTGTAATCTCTGTAGAATTTACCATATCAACATAACAAACACAACAATTTTGTGAGCGAAAGAAGCAGACTTCTTCTCTAATTGCAATATTTGAATGAGATACAGATGACATAATAAGTATACGCAATATGCCTATATAACGCGTGATGATAAACGGTATTTGATGCCATAAAACCAATAATTTATTGTATAAACACGAAGATAGTTTCTATTTCATTACTAAATTCACTAGTTGATAGACTACAGATGGTGATACAAAACTACCAGCGACGGATTTTGCAGATAAGGACATAGAAGATGGTGCTGCTGAAGAAGAAGGAGTGGCAAAAAAAGAGGTAGAAGTTAGTGATGATGATAGCTACGATAATGGCAGATATGGCGGCGATGGTAACGGAGGAGACAAAGGATAACATAATTTTATGACCATCATTAGAAAGCCATCATTAGAGAGCATTTTGTCAATAAGTAACAAATGAACTTAATCACATGATATGTGTACACCAAAGTATTATTCATAGGATCAGGTATAATTATACTTGGAATTGTAGTACTAGCCTTGAGGCTTCAACAATCACATATCCTGCAGTCAAGGATATAACAAATTGCCCGGCCGCCCATGCCAATCTGTTAAACCGCTGTTAGTAGGAGCGATATTAGTAGTATAAACGCATAAAAACACTTAATCATACATACGTACAATTAATCAAGATACTTCTAGTTTGAATGAAGCCTCAGTTTGTTTACTCTTTCCTAACGGTGCAATATTATAGAAGGCAAGATAATAAGTTGTTTCTTGGCTTCTGCTTGGTAAATAAACATCCATCTTCCCAAATGGCTTTTCCTCGCCTATGTAATAGTAGGAAGAACACTCAATTGGGCTTGAACACAGACTTGCATCTGCCAGATATATGTTAATCCGTTGTATGAGGTCTCCATGTACTTCATAATTACCTATGACTCTCTTTATATCATGGATTTTTAATTATTATTTATTCTATTGTTATCGAAACTATAAGATATTTGTCTAATTTCATAGGATAATTCAAGATAAATTAGACTCTTTCAAGATAATGCTATCAGAAGCATTTCATTTATATTAAAATTCTATCTTATACATATTATCAAATCACTATAAATAAGAGTCTACAAATATCGGACTCTAGTGTTAATATGGTGATAACAGATAAAGCCAAAATTCTGTTTGAACACTTGATGGAGGACTTCCAATGAGTAACAGAACATACACCGGTTTGTGTAAAGAATACATTATTTAATACCATCATGAACATCCTCAAGCTTTTGGCTGTCTGGAATATTGCACCCGACTATAATATGCACATTAAGTTGTTAGTATCATTGCTAGTACTGTTACTTTTAGTACCACAAATCCTATCTCTCTTATCTACTAGTGTTACCACTTTGCGTGATGGTAATTATGATGCTTTTGCCCAAAGTCAAGATGAGGAGAATAATAACAATAATAATACTAATATGAAACCCATGAAAGAAGATAATATAATTTCCCCTTTAACTGAATGGATAGGAATATTTGCACTAGGCACAACTGTGGGACTTGTATCTCCCTTAAGATACAACTCTATTTATTCTAAAAGCAGAAGCATTAGAGTTACCAGCATTTCAATAGCAATATTGTCTATGTCAGCTGGTATTAATCATTTATTG